>JAFAXJ010000494.1 GCA_019241095.1 Verrucomicrobiota bacterium
TCAAGCTACCGTGTGAAAGTCTGGCGCCGGCTTAAGAAGTTTGGTGCGATGCAACTCAAGACGTCAACCTACGTTCTGCCTGATGAGCCTGTTCACTATGAGCGCTTCCAGTCGCTGGCAAAAGAGATCGTCGAAAACGGGGGTGAAGCTGCTCTTGTCCGTGTCAAAGATATCGAAGGGACGCCGTACTCGGCCGTGGTAGCGATGTTCAATGAGGCCCGATCACGCGAATATGACGAAATCTCTGAGCCTCTCATGCTTCTCATCAGGGAAGTCAGAGGCCGAACAACATCTCCGGAACAATTCAGTAACCAGCTGCGGAAACTTCAGCAGCGCTTTGAGGAGATATACGAGATCGACTTCTTCAAAAGCTCACGAGGGGAGGATTTGCAAAAACTCTTCCGAAACGCAGATTTGCTTGAATGCGAGAAAGGAGAACCGGAGAGAAAAGGGCGGCTGCGAGCCGAGAAATACAAGGGCAAAGCCTGGATAATTCGGCCCCGCCCCGAGATCGATCAAGTTGGTTCGGCCTGGTTGATTCGCAACTTCATCGATCCAGGAGCCAATTTCGTGTTTAGCAGGGCATCAACTGAGCATCGGAGCGCATTGCAGTACATTTTCATGGAATCGGAATTCAACTCCCATATCGATTGCTGCACTTTTGAAAGGTTAATCGACCTCTTTGGCATTCGTGAACGAGCTGTGCTTCGTTTGGCTGAAACAATTCACGACGCTGACTTGGAAGATGACAAGTTTCATCGAGTGGAAGGGATCGGTATTGACCAAATGCTGAAAGGGTGGGCGAAGCTTGGCCTAGGCGACGAAGAGATTCTATCACGAGGCTTTCAGTGTCTTGACGGTCTCTATGTGCAGTTCAAACCGATCTAGGAGCAATACTATCCCGCGACGCCCGCAATTCAATCCACATCTCGCCGGTTGCTTCTATTGATCCTTTTGATTGCGGCTTTGCTCAATTGTGTAATTTGTCTGCACTGAGGAAGATCACAAGCCTGACGCGTATGGCCGGATATGTGATTGCAAATGTAGTCTGGAAAGATCCTGAGAGCTTAGCCATTTACAAGCGGCTAATTCCCCCGACGGTTAAAAAGTTTGGGGGGCGGTTTCTGGTGCGCGGCGGCGCTACGGAGGTCTTGGAGGGAGAGTGGAGTCCGGCCCTTGTAGTAATTGAATTTCCAAGCGTTGAACAGGCAAGGCGGTGGTACAGCTCCGAGGACTATCGCCCAGCGCGCGAGATTCGGCAACGAGCAGCGGACAACGAGTTACTGATAGTCGAGGGAACAGCCCCGCCGGCACTTTGATTAAAAGTTCAGGGCCGTTGGCATTAGGGAGCTCTCAAAGAGCAGAGGCATAACGGAAATGTGAGAAGCCCGTCATCATCTACAGCCGCTCCGGTCTTGGCACTTTATCGTAACTCCCCAAGACAAACTGATCGAAATCGATAATTGAGCCGGTCATCATACCAGATTCATCGGATGCGAGGAAAGCGATCGCGCGTGCGACTTCTTCCGCTTCCAACATGCGACCGAACGGTAGTTCTTTTTCTGCTTGTTCTTTCCAACCATCTTGAGCTCCATGATAGAGACGCATTACGCGATCCTCGCCAGGGGTGTTCATCCAACCGATAGTCAACCCATTTACCCGGATGTGATGCGGCATTAAACTGAACGCAACGTTCTTGGTCAGAGTCAACAGCGCTCCTTTCGAGCTGGAGTACGCGGTGATAAAAGGCGGCCCCCCATGCGCTACAATGCTGAGGACATTGATGATCGAGCCCGCAATCCCGCTTCGAAGCATGATTTTTGCGGCGCCCTGCATGAGGAAAAATGGAGCGCGAAGGTTTGTATCAAATATTCTTTGGTACAGCTCCGGCGAGGTGTCGAGAATAGTTCCCCGATCTGTCACTCCGGCAGAATTCACCAAGACGTCGAGCCGGCCAAACCTGGTGTCTGTTTCTTCGATAACTTTGAAACAGTCTTCGAGTTTGCTCAGGTCTGCTTGCACAAATTCGGCCTGGCAGTCCTTCAACTCGCCTGCGACTTGAAGTCCTTTTTCTCGATTTCGACCGCACAGGACGATTCCTGATGCACCGCGTTCTGCGAATAGGCGGGCCGTGGCCGCCCCGAGGCCCTGGGTGCTACCGGTAATCAATGCAACTTTTCCGCTGAGCTGGCTTGATAGATTGTTTGTTAGCATTCGAAGTACGAGCCAGCGTCCTTGGTTGCCCTTACCAGGAACGTCTATCAGGTTTTATATCTCTAAGATGATTGGCTGTCATTCCTTTTCTTCCGACTGCCGAGAAGCGATTTCTCGCGACCTGACTTGATGCTCGGCATCGAGAGGAAGGCTCTGCCGCGCCTGGAGCCCAGCAAACATCAGGGGTCTTTCATATCGCTCGAAATTATCGCTTGGCTTCTCTTTCTTCCTTTCTTGCGGTAAGCACGGCGTGAAAGACCTTTCGATGTTGAACAGAGCCCCTTGCGCGGCTGGATCCTTGCTCTCCAGGCTCGGAGGTCGATTCTGTCTCACATAGAAGAATTA
>JAFAXJ010000499.1 GCA_019241095.1 Verrucomicrobiota bacterium
ATTTCTAGATCGACACCGAGCGCACAATTTCCGTCGTAATCGAGAGCGGGTGAGCAACATTAGGGTCAGCCCTTGAAATATGACTCATTAACGGATTGAACTCGCAAGGGCCTTAGGCTGACCTGATCAGCTGCCGATATTCCGTCAGCCAACCAAGTAGCTAGCTTCGTACTTGTTAGATGAGGACTGGTTAGACCTAGGGCCGGAACAGATACCAAGAACGCCGACCCCATAACTACCTCGCCCAGCGACTTTATTTCAATGTTCAGTTCGCTCCGGCCGCTAATTTAAATAAAGGCGAGTGCCTGAGAACCGATTGCGGACATTAATTCTTGGATCTGCCCTTGAACCATGGCCCCTGGAAGACATTACATTTTCGAATGCGCTACACGCAACTGCGTTAAATAACTTCCACCTGGCGCTTGTCCTCTCATGGCGTTCTCGGCTTGATTAGTACTCGAGCAAGTTCTCTCGGAGCGTAGAACCGGTATAGCGACTACGAAAGCGTCCCCGGCTTTGCAGCTCCGGCACAACAAGATCAACGAATTCCTCAAAACATCCTGGTGTATAAGTAGCGACAAGCATGAATCCATCGGCGCCACCTGCATCCATAAAATGTTCTAGCTGATCAGCAATGTCAGCCGGCGTGCCTACTAACCGTGGCATACCCATGCCTTCAGCGTAGATCAGAGCTGCCTCACGAACAGTTACGGGAGCTCCGCCTTTGGCATAAATGATGGAATCGAAAAGCCCCTGAATTCCAGGTATTTCAATATTCTGGACGATTTCTTCCGGGTCATATTTCGAAAAATCCGGACCGAAATGACCAGAGATCCAAGCCATCGCACCTTCCAATGGTATGCATTCCTGAATGCGCTCATACTTTTCTTGCGCCTCGCTTCGCGTCACACCAACGACCGTCTGAACGCCGTAAATTCGCTTTACGCTATCTCTTGAGCGCCCAAATCGGTTTTCCAGGCGAATGTTAAGGTCGTCTGTATATTCGCGCATGCGCTCAACGTTGGGATGAACAGCGAAAATTGCTTCGGCATGCTTTGCTGCGAAATCACGTCCACGGTCCGAGGATCCGGCCTGCCAGAGTACCGGACGACCTTGTGGTGATCTGAAGACAAATGATCGCCCTTTGCACCGAAAAAACTCACCCGCATGATGTATCTCATGAACTTTGTCGGGGTGGGCAAATACTCCAGTTTTCCGGTCAGCTACTATGGCGTCCGGCTCCCAGGAATCCCACAGTTTATAACAGACCTCCATGTACTCTTCCATCCGCTCGTACCGACCGGCGCGCTTTGTCATTTCAACGCCGTAAGCGTCCCATTCACTCTTGGAATAAGAACTAACGATGTTCCAGGCGACCCGGCCTCCTGAAAGATGATCCAGGCTGGAAAGACGTCTAACCATCGAATAAGGGTGCTCGAATGCGGTCGACAAAGTAACACCCACTCCTAAATGGGAAGTCGCCGTCGTTATGATTGGAACAATTGTGGAGGGCTCGTGTACTGGGCATTGGACAGCATATTTTACCGTGGCATCAGAACTGCCTTGATAGTTGTTGTATGGGGCAAGCTCATCGGCGATAAACATTGCGTCAAAAAAACCTCTTTCCATCGTTCGCGCCATATGCTGCCAGTAGGCCGGCCGAGACCAGTCCCAATTGATCTTGTCTTTTGGGTGACGCCACATGCCTGTGGCATGGCTGTTTATCCCATGCTGGATAAATCCTAACAGATGAGCTCTCTTTTTTGTCATAGACTGTTAGTCAGGTTATTCGATTTAGTTCAGCTGCCCTATTTGCTCTGTCTCCGAACTTAGGCGGGCATCGATTTAATCATCGAGCTCTCGGCTGAACGTGTAGGCGACCGCTATGGGACTAGCCAAGGCTAGAACAATCCCGACATAGAGCAGTTGTGGAGCAAGACCGTACGAGATAATTGCAAGTGATGACGCGACGACTGCTACAATTGCGCCGACAAAGCTATGCCCAAATCCATCGCTCTCGCCCTCATCGGGGTTATCCAGCGTTTTAGCAACGCTTTGAAGCACTTGCCACATGGAACGTAAATAAAAGAAACTGATAACAATGCCGACTACAATCGTGATAACAGTAAGCGGCGAAACTAAGATATTAAACATAGTGCTTTTATTTAGTACAATTTAGTCTTCTGACACATCCAGAAATCACTCCGCTCCAACCGCCTGCGGTTCTGACGACAACGTCGCATCCTTGACATGGCGCAATCGTTCAAAGTCGAATTGATATTTATTTGCCAGGCCAATCAGCACAGGCACAACTGCACTGATTGAGAGTATTGACAGCGAACCCCACAGATCGCCCGCTGCCGAGCGGATTGGCATTCCGATAGCGATAGCCAGCAACGTTCCGCCGATGAATCCCCACCCAGTCGTTCGCGACCAGAATAATGCTAGAACCAAAGGGATGAGAATAGCAGTACGTATTGCATAACTAGTCAGGACGATGGTGACAAAATCAACACCGGTCAAGACTACGGCCGCGGCGATAGCGGCAGTGAAAAACATCGGCACCTTCGCCCAAAAGAAGAGTTGCTTTTCGCTGATGCGCGGTACAAGCGGCTTAATTATATCGACAACAAACACGGAACTCGTGGCTGTAAAAGCGCTGTCGATGACCGAATAACAAGCTGACAGAATCACGATTACATACAGAATTACGAGCCAGGTCGGCAGCCCGAGATGAGAGACTAAGTATGGGCCAACGGCAGCAGCGTCGCCGCCCAGGTGAGTATTAACATTCAGATGTAACGCCAACCCGACGAGGCCTAGCAGACCTAAGCAGATCGGGATTGGATAAAACCATGCGCCCGCCCAGAAAAAGGATCGACTAACATCTTTCTTTTTTAGAGCCCAAGCGACCTGCCAAAATTCCTGGCCTGCAATCGTTGCCGTAAGCAGACCAAGCGCAAGGGTAATACCGAAACCGGTTGCGGCGTCCGGACGCGCAACACTAAGCAAATCGTTTCCCTGCGCTGCGACTGAGTGCCACACACTAGTCACCCCGCCGGCATAATGCAATGCTGCAACCAGAATGATGGCAGACGGCACTGTATGCATCAAAGTAGATAGAGCAGATGTCGTGATTGACGCCCATAAACCGCCTAGTATCGAATACAGCAAAACAACAAAAAGCCCGATAAGCGCAGCCAGTCTTGGGTCAACACCGAAGACATTCGAGACAACAAGCGAAGTGCCTTTAATGTTGATGATTACCTCGATAAGCGAACCAAACAAAGCACCAAGGACTACAACGCCGCCTGCAACGGCATTACCACCGAAACGCACTTTAACGAATTCTGGGATAGTATATCCGTCCGGCATGAGTGTGCGGATCTTTCGCACAAAGGGTATTGCGGCAATAACCGCCAAACCATTTGGCACTGTGAACCAGAACAATCCCGAAAGACCGAAAGAGAAGGTTTGCGCGGCAGACATCATTACGGCCATTGCCCAGGTCCAAATGGAAATAAGTCCGGCTACTCCGAACCCAAATCCTATTTTGCGATTAGCGATGACGAAATCTTTTGTGTTCCGAACCAATTTAACTTTAACATAGTAAACTAGTCCGAGAAGAAGGACGCCGAGCAGAATTTCGCAGCTGATACCTAGCTCAGGCCTAAGTGAGTTATTAACTGAAAGTTGTACATTGTTCATTCAATACCCTACTAGTTACGTATAGATGACGCTAGCGATAGAGCGGTACGAGTGAGCTGTCAAGTCCAAGTTCATCTCCTGAGAAGTTTTGCCGGCGGTCAGAACAGAACAGGGTGATGTCTAACTCATGTGCTAGTGCGTCATTGATAAGAGTTATGTGGCGCTCATTGACCTTTGGTTGCAGAACAGGGTGAGATGACACGTCAGTGCCCGCAGGCACGCCCCGTGCCACTAGGAACCGCTTCCGCCTTGCGTAATACTCCGGCGGAAAAAGAAAGAGCCGTATCAACCATTCGCTTACGCCGTCATGCAATAGGGTGAGAGGTAACTGTGACGGGAATTCTATTTAAGTTTTGCCGGAACGTTCAGATTATTCGCACAGAGCGATCAGGCGAACTTATGTTCGGCTACGAGTTTAGCAGTTATGTAAAAAACCTACAGTCGGAGTTTCCTATTTGAAACTGGAAGCACTGAAGACTGACTCGGTGAAGCATTCATTGAGAAAATGACGAATTCGATCCTTTCGGCGCGCGCAAACCGCTTCTTGCTCAGGAGAAATATTGCAACCTTAGCCTGCAGTTCACTATCTCTGAGACGGCGTTGGGGGCACGTGATTGCTGCCGTGTGTGAGCGTACCGCCGCAAGTGCAACTGCTCCTCACGCGTTGCGTCGCACTCATGACCAGCAGGATTTGGGTATCAACACGGACCTCCGTCTTAGCATTTTGTGGTTAAGAGGCGCCCGACAGGCCCCTCCAGCCGGGGGGAGTGCATCGCACGGCGTTGACCTTAAAACGATGTTCTTGGTAACGTAGCTGCTCATGTCTTCTCGCCTTCTTTGAAATCCGAATCGTATCAATACTGACAATCTTGAATGGAAGTCCGATACAGCCGAATATTGCCTAAACAAAACTAAAATGCCTAACCGTTTGAAACAGATGTGGAACCGAGGCGAGACCGTGATTTCGGGTTGGCTATCGATTCCCTCCGGATATGCCGCGGAGATCATGGCCAAGGCCGGATATGACGCTCTTACGGTTGATATGCAGCATGGTCTCCAAGACTATCAATCGCTGGTCGCGTGTCTTCAATCGATACCCCGCGACGGTCCAGTGCCGATGGTTCGGGTTCCGTGGAACGAGCCAGGAATCATCGGCAAAGTACTCGATGCCGGCGCTATGGGTATCATCTGCCCGATGATCAACACGGTGCAGGAAGTCAGGGCACTGGTTTCCGGTGTGCGATATCCTCCTCTGGGGGCTCGCAGTCACGGACCGATCCGCGCGGGAACCTATGGCGAAGCGGGAACCTATTATCTAACGGCAAATACCGACGTGATCTGCATGCCGATGATCGAAACCGAGCAGGCAATCAGCAATCTGGATGCGATTCTGGACGTTCCCGGTATCGACGCGGTTTACGTCGGACCTGGAGACCTGGGCATGTCGATCGGATTGCCTCCTAAGGTCGATCGAGAAGAACCCCAGATTATTAAATTTTATGAGACGATTCTCGCGGCGTGCAGTAGACGAGGCATGCACGCCGGCATTCACAATTCAGCTCCGTCTTACGCAGTACGAATGATGCAGATGGGATTTCGTTTTGTGGTGGTTTCAAGTGACTCAGGCATTTTGCTGCGAGCTGCAAAAAGTGATGTCCAAAACGTTCAGACTGCCCGCGCACAGTTTCAGGGTGGCGGCAAGTGAACGTTGCCTCATTTTTTTCTCTGCTTTGACGGCCTAGGAGCTAGCACAGCGGAGTCAGGGCGTTTGGCCAGAGTCCTGAGGCGACTACTCAGGGCGAGTACTGAGCGACGGAAACGAGGGCAAGAAGTCGGGCAAGAGCTGAACGCAGAGATGCCACTTAACATATAACATGTGAATTACCAAAGGTGACTATGTGTGGCAGACACGATGGAATTTCAGTGGAGATTGCTCTTATTGGTTCCTTACGCCCTGAATTGGTTGATGCTCTGGAGGCGAAGTTCAAAGTCCATCATATTTATGGTGAACCCGATCCGCTGGCCAAGCTTCACGAGGTAGGGTGCCAGATTCGCGGGGCTGTGGGCACCGGCATGCATGGTTTGACTGAACCTTACATGGGGTTGATGCCCAATCTTGAATTGTACGCGATCCACGGGGTGGGCCTTGAAACAACCGACATGGCCGCATGTCGAGCGCGCGGAGTGGTAGTCACTACCACGCCTGTGTTGTTCGATGATGTCGCCGATCTGGCTGTGGGCCTAGCATTGGCGACCTGCCGGCAACTGTCACGTGCTGACCGTCATGTGCGCGAAGGCAAATGGAAGAAGGCCCGCATGCCTCCGGGGCGCAAGTTAACCGGAATGCGCGTAGGCATTGTGGGACTAGGAAGAGTAGGGCTGGAAGTCGCTCGAAGGTTGGAAGGTTTCAAGACACAAATCTTCTATACTGACATTGCTTCTCGCGAGGTAAGTTATCGTCGTATGCCCGACGCTGTCGCGCTTGCACGGGAAGTGGACATTCTATTTC
>JAFAXJ010000019.1 GCA_019241095.1 Verrucomicrobiota bacterium
AAAGTCGATCCCTTGTTCGCTCATAGCTTCGAGCCGAGTGCGGATTCTGTTCAGTGAGGGCTTGTAACCCTTCAAAGCGTTCCTGGTAGCGATGCGAAATACCGAGAAACCGCGATGTCGAAAATGTGTGAATAATCGCGCAGACAAATATGATCGTTGCAATCAGATTTAACGGCTCTTTTCTGATCCGGTTGAGTAACTTGTCTGGAATTGAAGTTAGTTGCTCATCCTGGTAACTATCAGTTGGTAGCGGGAATAGCCCCGCTTGGGCCTCTCCACTATGAGCCGGTATAGGAACGAGAAAGAGAACTAGAATATTTACTAAAACCGACTTACTAACGCGCTTAGCCCTGAGCATTCAGGACAATAGGGAGTGTCGAAGAGAAAGGTAAAGCATGCGTTTTAGGGTTTATACTCGACTGAAATATCAGGTGGCGGGTCCTGCATATTTCCTAATGAACGTCGCCGTCGCGAAGAATAAGCTTCAAAGTGTGCTTGAGGAGTCGTTTCAGACATCGGCGAAACAGACAGAGGAGTTCACGTTAGATCCAGCTGGTAAACGAATTCATCGCCTGACGGTTGGTGACGGAAATCTGGAAATTTCTTATCAAGCTACCGTGGAATGTTTCCACGAGACTTTGGGAGTGGACTCTCTTCCGGTACTATCCGTCGACGCATTGCCGTCGGACGTGACCGGCTTTCTTTACCCCAGCCGATTTTGTCAATCTGATTTGCTGGCCAGACTCACTGTGCATCAATTTGGGTCTATTGCACCGGGCTTTGAACGCGTAACGGCAATCTGCAATTGGCTTTACAAAAACGTTGAATATCTGGGTGGCGTCACCACATCCTCCACGTCCGCATTTGATACTGCTACTGAGATGGCCGGAGTTTGCAGAGACTTTGCTCACCTTGCAATTGCTTTCTGCCGAGCATCCGGAATACCGGCCCGATTTGTTAGCGCGTACGCATATGGGTTGAATCCTCCAGATTTTCATGCGCATTTCGAAGCATTTCTCGGAGGTCGATGGCTCCTTTTTGATCCAACTAGACTTGCACCCCAGACAAGCCTGATTCGTATCGGGACTGGGCAAGACGCAGCCGATACCTCCTTTGCTACTATATTTGGCGCCGCTCAACTTCAACAAATGGAAATAGGAATGCAGCTTGCCGACTCATCTCAACCCGCACCGGAATACACAGTCGCAGCGATATCAAATCTGCCGTCTTTTTCCTGACGCACCGGAGAGCAAGGCTCCGATGCGCTAGGCTCCTCGTGAAGAGCGAAGGTCTTTCATTACGTACTTCCGCGCACGGAAGCGAAGTCAGCGCTTCGTTGGAAGTAAAGGCCCCTGATGTCTTCTCAAAGGCGCCTAGAACGCGGCGAAGCGTTGCTCTCCGGTGCGTTGAAGAAGGCGACCAGCCGGCCTAAAACCCCTTTTCGCTCAACTCGCCGATACAACGCTCGATCGCTGCTATCGCCTTTTCTGCATCTACACCCTCCGCCTGGACGACTATCTCCGCTCCCTTCCGGATATCCGCACTCATAATGTCCATGATACTCTGGCCAGAACAGGTCCGGCCATTTGCAGTAATCGTAATCTGACTTTTGAAACGCATCGCACAACGCACTAATTCGCTCGCCGGCCTGGCATGCAAGCCGCCCTCGTTTGAAATGCACATTGTCTTTGTTAATGCTTTTTTATCGGCAGTTTGCATGACTTTCGTTCGGGTTACTCAAACCCTACATTGACGGTTTTACTGCACAGGAAAGGAGGTAAACTATTTTATTAGCAGACGAGTCCGCCGAATGTTACCAGCACCGATCCTTGCTACACCTCGTCTGAAGCGGTTTTTGTAAAATCCTCTTCTTCGATTTCCTCGATCCTTCGAACATGAGGGTTCTCACAGCAGAGTTCAAGAAACCTGTCCCGGAATGCTTCTGACTGGAGTTCCAGAACGAGGAGTTGACTATTTGCGTTTCGCTTACGCGCCCATCCAAGAATCCACTTTAAATACGCTACCGGAGGGAATACATGGAATTGATAAAAAGCGGCCTCTTCGGTTTGGAATGTGATGCGGAAACAATATCTGGCCATGCGCACGGTTCGAAATTTTAAGCCTTTAGTAACGTTCGATCGCCAGGATGTCGCAAGTTTTTTGGAGGCCTTTTTGAAGAGTTAATCGATGATGCTATTTTCACGAATTTGGCGGCCAAATGGGATTTTGAGAGACTGGAATCCGGTCATGCGTAGGTTGCTCACAATGAAGAAGGAAAGCTTGGCGTGAAAGTCGGAATCATCGGCACAGGCGTTATAAGTCGGGCGTACCTGCTTGCGGCTCAAATGTTTCCGCAAATTGAAATAACTAGTTGTGCAGATGTAGTTGCGGCCGCTGCGGAAACACGAGCCAAAGAGTTTGGTATTCGCGCACAAACACCCGATGCATTGATCTCTGACGATGAAATTGAGTTGGTGCTCAATCTAACGACGCCACAAAGCCATGCATCTGTTTCTCTCCAAGCTTTGCAAGCCGGTAAGCATGTCTATGTGGAAAAGCCACTTGCACTATCGACAAAGGAAGCGCAGTCGCTCTTGGCAGAAGCGAAAGGACGCAATCTCCGGATCGGTTGTGCTCCTGACACATTTCTAGGAGCCGGTCAGCAAACGGCACGGAACGTCATTGACTCTGGCGCGATCGGCACCCCGATCGCCGGTACCGCCGCTATGATGGTACCAGGTCACGAAAGGTGGCACCCTAATCCAGATTTCTTTTATCAGCCGGGAGGTGGCCCGGTCTTTGACATGGGGCCCTATTACATTACAGCATTGATCAATCTCTTTGGACCAATCTCGCACGTCCATTCGGTTGCTCGTAAAGGCTTTGAAAACCGTTCTATTGCTACCGGCCCAAGGCAAGGCCAGACATTCCCGGTGACCATTCTTACGCACTTTCATTCTCTACTCGAGTTTGAGACTGGGCCGGTTGTCAGCTTTGTGGCAAGTTTCGACATACAAGTTCATAGTCATGTCCCAATCGAACTCTATGGAACGGAAGGAACCCTCCAAGTACCGGATCCGAATATTTTCGGCGGCAATGTCCGGGTTTTCGGAAACAAACAACGATGGTTAGACATCGCCCATACTCATGGATTCGGTGATCAAGATTATCGAAGCATCGGTTTGGTGGAAATGGTCGATTCGATTGCAGCAGGGCGGCATCACCGGGCTTCGGAGACGCTTGCTTACCATGTTCTGGAGGTAATGGAAGCAATTGTGCAGGGGGGAGCAACTGACGGAGCAATCAAATCACGTTGTGAACGGCCGGCATCCCTCTGTCCGAGGCCTCCTTTAAGGATTATAGAATGAAAGCTTTAATTGTCTGGGGAGGCTGGGAAGGCCATCAGCCGCGGGAATGCGCTGCTATTTTAGAAGAAAGCTTGCGGACCGATGGGGCGGATGTGACCACAAGCAATGAGACTACGGCCTTCGTCGATTCGGACCTGGGTAAATTCGACCTGGTCGTACCGATATTCACCATGGGGACGATCGCTCGGGAAGAATCACAAAATCTATCCCGTACGATTCGTGAAGGGACGGGTTTGGCGGGCTTTCATGGTGGGATGGGGGATAGTTTCCGTTCAGATACCGACTATCAGTTTATGGTGGGCGGCCAGTGGGTAGCTCATCCAGGTAATGTTATCGATTATGAGGTGAACATCGTAGACACCTCCGATCCGATTATGGATGGTATTACCGATTTTGCCTATCATTCGGAGCAATACTATATGCATGTTGATCCGTCGAACCACGTGTTAGCAACCACGACTTTCTCCGGAGAGTATTGCGACTGGATCGCCGGGGTTGTAATGCCGGTGGTCTGGAAACGGCGCCACGGACTTGGGCGCGTGTTCTATAGTTCGTTAGGTCACAAAGCAGCCGAATTCCAGTGCGAACCTATGCTGAAAATCCTGCAGCGCGGAATGCGTTGGGCTGCGCGTCAGTAGAGCATCGGCTTCTACGAGACCGACAGATCCCATGGATCCCATCGGACTTTATGCGTGGACGAATCGTCGCCTTAGCTCAAATGGCGATTCTTCTCAATAAACTCCCGATACCAGTGATAGGAATCTTTCGGAGTGCGCTTTAGCGAATCGAAATCAACCCGAACGATCCCAAAGCGAGGTCGGTAACCGGCTGCCCATTCAAAGTTATCAATGAGCGACCATACAAAATAGCCGCGGATATCTACGCCTTTCGATCGAGCTTCGAGCATTGCGTGTACGTAACTATCAAGAAAGTCGATCCGAGCTTTGTCGTGAATTTGACCATCATCCTCAACCTGATCTTCAAAGTATGCCCCATTCTCTGTGATATAGATTGGAGGACATTGATAATTGCTATGAACCCATAGGAGGGTATCGCGAAATTCGTTCGGATTGATTTCCCAATCAAAACTGGTCCGTCGCACGTTCTTTGGCGGAGACACATTCCGTAGTCCAAGAATCCTGCTTGAGTCGGCTTCTATGTAGCTTCTCTGGTAGTGATTTATCCCCAAAAAATCAATGGCTTGCTTTGTTAGATCCAAATCTTCGGGTTTCAAAAAAGGTGCGATTTCTTGCTCAATGCGCTCTGGATAGGAGCCGGAGAGCAGCGGCCCTAAAAAAGAGCCGTTCCAAAAATCATCATGACGGGCTGACATTTCAGCAGATTCCTCCGAATCATCTGCCGGCAGACTTCGCTGCAGATTCAGCGTAGTTCCTAAGAGCAGATGACTATCTACATTGCGCAGTGCGCGGATCGCCGCCCCTTGGGCCAGATTTAAGTGGTGCGTCGTAGCCCAGAATGCTTTTAGGTCTTTCACTCCTGGCGCATGGAATCCCTCTGCATGGCCTGCCCATGCAAAAACCGACGGCTCGTTCAGCATTATCCAGTAGCGGACCCTGTCGGCTAACTTATTAGCGGTGATAACAGCATAATCGGTGAACCAACCTGCAATATCCCGGTTCGTAAATCCGCCTATGTCCTGCAAAGGTTGAGGTAGATCCCAATGAAAAAGGGTAACAAAGGGCTGAATCTCATTTTGAAGCAACTCGTCAATCAAACGTTCATAAAAATCGAACCCTTGCTGGCTGAGTTTGCCTCGGCCTGATGGTATCACCCGCGACCAGGATATGGAAAAGCGATATCCATTGGCTCCCAGGTTACGCAGCAGTTGAACATCTTCCTTATAGCGATGGTAATGATCGCACGCTATATCACCCGTCTCGGCGCGTTCAATTTTGCCGGGCGTATGCGAGAAAGTATCCCAAATTGATTGAGTTCTGCCCGCTTCTGTAACGGCGCCTTCGATCTGGTAACTTGCCGTTGCTGCGCCCCAAATAAATAGAGATGAGTTAGACATAATTTTCAGCTATAGTTAGTGCAGTTGCTATTTTTGTGATCCCGCAACAGCAAGCTCTGGTACGGTTTTGATATCGATTCTCGCTTCTCGAGCTCGTCGGCGCGCCGCCAGGATCTGGTCAAATACGACGGCTATCAGGATAACCCCGCCCATGACGACAAACTCGAGAGAGCTGTCTATACCTTGCAAGTTCACTATGTTGCGAAGCAGTTGAATCATCGCTGTCCCGATGAAAATTCCGAGCACGCTGCCTTCGCTGCCTCGTAAACTGCATCCACCAAGAACCGCTGCGGCGACGGCATATAGTTCAAAAAAACTCCCATGGCTAGCGGGCGATATCGAGTTCGTATAAAATCCGAGTAGAATCGCAGAAATGCCCGTCAGAAATCCGCATAACACATAAGCACTTGTAACAATCGCCTTGGTATTTATTCCAGAGTAGAGCGCTGCTTCCTCGTTCCGGCCTATCGCGAACAAGTAGCGCCCGTAAACGGAGACGTGTAGTACGAGAGCCATCACAACGCAAACAACAAGAAACACAATAAAAGGAGCTGGAACATTGAAAATTACTCCGGTCGCAAGGGTTCGCAGTAACTCGTACGAGGTATCGCCGCCGAAGCCGACGGTCTGATCCTGGGACAAGAACCTGGCTAGTCCGCGGTAGCAAAGCAATCCGCATAAGGTTATAACAAACGGCTGAAGGGCCATTCGCGAGATAAGCAATCCATTGATTAACCCAATAAGCATCGCGAGAGCCACAATGATCACCACGGCGATGGGCCACGAAAGATTGTAAGGCTGCCCTAGCAGAAACGCCATAATCACGCCTAGCAGTGCGAAAACCGATCCGATCGATAAATCGATACCGCCCGTGATGATCACGATACCCATAGCAATGCTGAAAATGCCAAAGATCCCGATTGATCGAGTCAGGTTGAGCAGGTTCGCCTGACCCAGAAAAACCGGATTGACTAGCGTGGTGGAAAAGCCCCTCTCAAAGGCTTCAAGCAACGCGTACCCGAAAAAGAGCGCTAAAAAGATGAGAACCATTCCCAGTTCTTTTTTCTGCCTCACATCTACCTCCAACTTTTTATGTAACTGTCGCTAGTTCGGCTTTATGCTGCACCGGAGCCACAGCCAAACTCATTACTCTTTCCTCACTGAAATCTTTTTCTTCAACTATGCCTGTTAATGCGCCTTCACGCATAACTACAATCCGGTCGCTAACACCAAGGACTTCCTCCATATCACTGCTGATCATCAGGATGAACACTCCCTCATCTGCCAGAAGGCGCATCAGCTTGTAAATTTCGGCTTTGCTGCCTACATCTACACCTCGAGTCGGCTCGTCAAAAATGATCAATTTCGGTCGCAGAGACAGCCATTTTCCAAGAACGACTTTTTGCTGATTTCCACCGCTCAAGTTTTTCGCCAGCGTGTCACATGACGCCGTTTTGATCGCGAGTTTTTTCCGCTGCTTTTCCGCGGCACTAATTTCTTCGGCGTAGGAAATCAATCCTGCTTTCGAGTAATTCCACAAATCGGGTAATGTAACATTTTCGCGAACCGTCATATCGGTAATCAGGCCGGTTTTACGCCGATCCTCAGGGACCAGGTAAATTCCATGTTCGATTGCATCCCGGGGTGACCGCACTTTAACCGACTCTCCTTCAATGTTGATGACGCCTCCTAAGGGCCGTGCTATGCCAAAAATCGTCATTGCAAGTTCAGAACGGCCCGCACCAACCAACCCAGCTAATCCAAGGATCTCGCCCTTTCTCACATCAAATGAGATCTTATGGCTCGGAAAGTATGGAGATACAAAATCCCGGATTTCGATTCGGGCATCTTCATTTCCTTTCCGGGTCTCGGTCCTTTTGAGATCAAGATTTCTCCCGATCATCAATCGAACCATATTCTGGTGGCTGATCTCTCCTTTCAACAACTCCCCGGAGTTCTTCCCATCTCGCAAGCCAATTACGCGGTCAGCACAGGATTGAACTTCCATGAGCCGATGCGAAATATAGATAACGCTGACCTCTGACTCTTTCAGCTCTACTATCAACCGAAGAAGACGGTTGGTTTCAGTAAGCGTTAAACAAGATGTCGGCTCATCCATGACGAGCACGCGAGCGTTGGTCGATAACGCTTTGGCTATTTCAACTAGCTGCTGTTGCGCAATTGACAGGGAGCTCAACGGCGTTCTCGGCGAAAAATTCAGACCTACTTTTGCCAAGAAACTCCCCGATCGTTCCGCTATTTTTTTTCGATCAACCCAGAAGCCGCCTTTGAGCGGCTCGCGACCGAGG
>JAFAXJ010000208.1 GCA_019241095.1 Verrucomicrobiota bacterium
ATTCAAGCACCGCCCGGTGAACAACGTGCCCTGATCGTACCTTATCGACGGCGGAATCAATCTCGGTGAAAGGGAACTTTTCAATTACTGCCTTCACGTTGTTTCTATCCGCAAACGCGAACATCTCCGCAATGTCACTTGGACTGCTAGCTCTGCCGCCGCTCACCCTTTTTTCCTTCAGAATGAGTTCAAGCGGTGGTAACTGCAGATCGCGTTCGGTAATGCCAACAATCACGAGAGTACCTTCAGGTCGTAGTGCTGCCAGGTAATCGCGCCAATTCACGTCGGCTGAAACCGTTGAAATAATAAAGTCAAAATGATTGGCGGCCTTTTGAAGTTCGTCAGAACCTTTGGTCGCGATAAAGTGCTTCGCGCCAAGCTTGCGAGCCTGTTCATCCTTCCCATGAGACGATGAAATGGCTGTCACGTCGCAACCCCATTTTGCTAAAAACTGAACGGCAAGATGTCCAAGTCCGCCGATTCCTACTACTGCCACGCGCATCGTCGATTTGACATTGTGGTGCAGAATAGGCCCGAAAACCGTGTTCCCAGCGCACAGTAGCGGGGCTGCCTCAGGACAGTTTAGCCCTTCCGGTACAGGAACCCCAAATTTAGCATCGACCTGCAGCTCCTGAGCCCAGCCTCCGAAACGGCCCACAATCGTGTCTTCCTCACTAGCACATAGGTGTTCTTTGCCTTTTTCGCAATACTCGCATACACCGCAAGAACCACTCTGCCAGCCCACACCAACCGTTTGACCAACTCTCAAGCCTTTAACATCGCTCCCGACCTCCACAATCGTTCCTATTACCTCATGGCCAGGTACTAACGGATAGGATGAAAAACCGAAATCATTATCGATCATCGCTATATCACTGTGGCAAATACCACAGTATTTAACCTGAACTCTGATCTTATCTGCTTTCAGATCCGGAAGGTTGAAGGAGAAAGGTTCCAGTCTTGATTTAGGAGTTTTCGCTGCGTAACCTTGAATTATTTGTGACATAGATCTTGATGTTTTGAAAGATCGACATTTCCGAGCTCGGTACTTGCCTGCCCTGGAAAGCCTGTACTTAGGTAACCTACGAACGTGAATGCACTTTGGTTGAAAGCTCTTGGACGCGTGTGCTGGGTCGCGACCTCGCACACTGTAAAGCAAATTTTGCCGACTAGAGTCTCCTGTTGCACAACAAGGGTCTTTCAGACGTACTCACCGATATAGGATCAAAATCATGCGTTCGTTGGGCGCGCGACGCAAGACTTCGGTGTCTGCCAGCGGCTTGGAGCGCGGCAGAGCTTTGCTCTTCCTGCGTCGGAGCGCGATTATCACCGTATGGAAAACGAGTGTTGTTTCTACTATAAATAGCTCGCAATTGAGATAGTATCTTTTTCCTCCCAATGTATTCAGAAATTCGTTTTGGAATTATTGGCCTTGGCCTAATGGGACGCGAGTTTGCAAGCGCAGCTGCACGATGGATTCATCTTTCATCGATGATGGTGAAACCAGTAATCGTGGCCGCTTGCGATTCAAACGAGAATGCTTTCGACTGGTTCAAGCAACGCGTTCAGACACTCGAGTTCACAACAACCGACTATCAGAAACTTCTTGGACGTAGTGATATTGACGCGATCTATTGTGCCGTTCCGCATCATCTCCATGCGAATATCTACATCGATATTATTCGCGCCCGTAAACATTTGTTGGGCGAAAAGCCGTTTGGAATTGATCTCGCGGCCAACACAGCGATCATGCGGGCAATCGCAGAACAGCAAGACCTGCTGGTTCGGTGCTCTTCTGAGCTTCCTTTTTATCCGGGCGGAATAGCAATCATTAATTCACTTTTGCGGGACGACTTCGGACGGATCATCGAAGTAGAGAGTGGACTTCTACATTCCTCAGATCTTAATCCAACGAAGCCAATCAACTGGAAGCGTATGATCGAGTACAATGGCGAGTACGGCTGCATGGGAGATCTAGGGATGCATGCCGTTCACGTTCCGCTACGCTTTGGGTGGATACCTGCCAGGATCCACGCTCAGCTGTCAAAGATCGTGACGGAAAGACCCGATGCGAGTGGCCGGATGGTACCTTGCAAGACATGGGATAACGCCGCTATTCATGGTGAGGTCGACCATCCGGATGGTTACACTTTTCCAATTTCGCTTCTGACAAAACGAATTGCGCCGGGAGAAATGAACACCTGGTTTTTGCGCGTGATTGGTACTAAACGTTCCATGGCGTTCTCGACCAAGTATCCACGCACCCTTCAAGTCATGGAATATCAGGGCGGCTCACAAGCATGGCAACTGCATGACATTGGCTACGCGAGCGCTTATCCGACGATTACAGGCGGCATTTTCGAATTTGGTTTTCCAGACAGTATCCTGCAGATGTGGGCGGCATTTTGCGACGAACTGGCTAACGGACGAACTAAAATGCAGCAGCCATTTTACTGTGCCACTCCGGAAGAGGCCCACCAAAGTCATCTCATCTTTACAGATGCGCTGGCCAATCACTAGCCCTTTCCCCGATTTCGATCGGATTTGACATCTTCTATCCCGAAGGGCGAAGACTTTTTTCCCTCCTGAAATGCTGGGCACCCCAGCACTGAAGTGCAGGAACCCAGCAGTGAAGTTCTGCGCTAGATTGGCTTATCCGGAATGACTGACTGCACGATGCTCGATATAGAGAATGCACGCTCGCTGATTTCTTACTTGCGCCTCAGAGGGCATATCGGTGACGATGAAAAGGCGCAGGTCGAAGTACTTCGAGGCGGCGTATCGAACAAAACTGTTTGCGTTCAGCGGGAGTGCGGAACTGCATGGGTTCTAAAACAGGCCCTGCCTAAATTGCGGGTAGCTAGCGAATGGTTTAGTGATCCTGCTCGGATCTGGGTTGAAGCAAAAGCACTCCGCATGCTGCCGCAAATCGCCCCAATCGGAGTCATAACACCGTTCGTCTTTGAAGACCGGTCCGCAAACCTCCTCTGCATGGAAGCGGTTCCATTTCCTCATGAGAACTGGAAGCAGTTGCTCTTATCGGGCAAGCTGGAATTGAATCATGTGCAGAAGTTTGCTGAAATACTCGCCAGTATTCACGCAAACGGATACAAACATCGAGAGCAGTATTCGCGCGAATTTCAGGATCGAACATTTTTCGAAACCCTCAGACTCGAACCGTACTACCGATTCAGCGCTCAGTCAGTTCCTGCAGCTCGACCTTTTCTGGAGGAACTTGTCTCTGCAACTTTGGCGCGGACAGATACGGTTGTTCACGGTGATTTCAGCCCGAAAAACATTCTGATTCACTCCGATCGGATGATTTTACTTGATCATGAAGTGGTACATTTTGGTGATCCGGCCTTTGATGTGGGATTCAGTCTTACTCATTTGCTCAGCAAAGCGCATTTCCTGACTAAGACGTCACCGGGCTTTTTGAAAGCAGCCGGGCTATATTGGAGAACCTATTACTCTAACATTTCCGAACTGCCTTGGGCGAATGAACTTGAGCAGCGCGTTATAAGACACACAATCGGGTGTCTGTTAAGCAGGGCTGCAGGCCGGTCGCCTTTGGAATATTTCACCTCTCAGCACAAGACCAGACAGACAGGAATCGCCTTGAAGCTGATCGATGCTTTTCCGAGCAGTACAGAGGATTTGATTTTTCAGTATGGCAGAAATATTCAGCCATGAACGTTGTCAGATCAATCGATGCGTGGGAAATACTCGATAGCCGGGGACGCCCAACTATCGCTGTTGCCCTGAGGCTAAATGATCGCGAACCCGAATCAGTCTCTATTCCTTCTGGTGCATCGACCGGCCGCGCCGAAGCACGGGAAATTCGTGATGGGGGAAAACGTTACCTTGGTTTTGGCTGCAGAAAAGCCGTCGCCAATGTCAGGGAAATAATTTCGAAAGCGTTGATTGGCAAAAATTTCCCTGACCAGGATGCGCTCGATTTGGCCCTGACGCAATTGGATGGAACTCCGGACAAATCGAATTTGGGTGCAAACGCTATTTTAGGAGCATCACTGGCTTTTGCTAAAGCTTGCGCAAGGAAGGAGCGACTCGCATTTTTCGAATATTTCGCCTCCCTCGTAGGGAATCTTGCTCCTGCTTTCCCCCAATTAACTGTTAACCTTTTCAGTGGAGGTAAACATGCATTTGGTCAGGTAGCTATCCAAGATTTACTCATCGTGCCAGATGATAGCCTGGCGGTATCAGAAGCTTTGTCCATCTCTTATGAAGTATATCAAGCTGCAGCTCTGTATGCTTTTAATAAGTATAACTCCAGAGCGCTAACTGCCGATGAAGGGGGATTATCTCCGCCGTTCACCGACAGTGACGAAATGTTGGAAGCAGGTGCAAGATCGATTATTGAAGCAGGCCTAACGTTAGGAAAAGAAATTAAGTTAGCAGTCGACCTGGCAGCAAGCCACTTCCAGCATCAAGGCGTTTATCACTTGGATCGGAGGGTGTTTACCTCCGATCAATTAATTAATAAAATCGAAAGTTGGACCAGAGCGTTTCCGATTGTAAGTGT
>JAFAXJ010000209.1 GCA_019241095.1 Verrucomicrobiota bacterium
CGCCGTCAATAGCGATCACAAAAACCTTGTCGCGAAATCTTGTGACGTACTGCAAAATCCCGCGAAGTTCGGGAACTTTCATGGACAACAGAGAAGGTTAATCAGACGAGCAAGGTTAAGTTCTTCAGCACTGGCAACCTTCAAATCGACAAATGAGAGATCCTGGCGTTCGCTGAACCGATTAGGTATTGCAACTACCTTCAGCCCGGCTGTTTGTGCTGCCCGAGAACCCGGTTCGGAGTCTTCCAACGCGATGGCGCGTTCTGGTGACACTCCGAGCGTCTGGACCGTTTTTAGATAGATATCTGGCGCAGGTTTGGGATTAATCACCATATCCCGGGTAACGATTGTATCCACGTAGCCACGCAGCCCAAGACGCTGCAAACCGCCCTCAACCCAACCGAATTCTGAGTTGCTTGCTACTCCAATTCCAATCTGATTTTGTTTGGCGCTACTCATCAGGGGCTCAATCCCGGGGAGGGTTTTTGCACACAGAGTTAGCTCCCAATTCCGTGCATCACGTTCGGGCGCAAGGCGAGACCAATCCAACCCCGTCTGAAGAAGCTTTTCCAAGTGAATTCCAGGATCGAAACCGCTGACATAGCCGGTCGCATGCCGCCAGTCGTCAAGGGTTAAGGTTGCGCCAAAGCGTGAATAGAGTTCTTGCCAGCTGATGAAACCGGGGTTTTCCGTGTCAACGATCAGTCCGTCAAAATCGAAGACCAAAGCCTGAAGATTCATATGGACGGCAACCGTATCGAAACTCGATTTTTGCAAAAACAAGCAGCAGAGCGAAAACTTTACCTCTACTTCAGACACATTTCCTTGTGGCCGCCTATCGTTTCAAACTGGTAGTGAACAGTTCGTCGTCGGAGAAGAAACGCTTTAGCTCCGCGAGCGCATTCTCGGGGCTATCGGAGCCGTGCACAATGTTGCTTTTAACATCTTCACCAAAATCACGCCGGATTGTGCCAGGGACGGCTTTGAGCGGATCTGTAGGTCCCATCAACTCACGAACCAGCGCGACTGCGTTTTCACCAGATAAAGCAATGGCGATAGTTGGACTCGATTGCATGAAAGCTTGCACGTCTGGATAGAACGGCTTGTCCAGAATGTGTGCATAATGTTCTGCCAAAAGTTGCTCGGAAAGAAACATCATCTTACAGCCAACGATCTCCAAACCTGCTTGCTCAAAACGCTTAATTACGTCGCCACAATGGCGCTTCGCCAAGCAATCAGGCTTTAGCAGGACAAGGGTAATTTCGTTCATGTTGGCGATCTGCATACCTGCTAAATGGGCGAGATCAAGCGAAATGCTGGGAGCCGAGGAAGCAGAGGGAACCGAGGGAGATTGCAGCGCGAGGCGCTGCCGGGCTCCCAGAGGTAAACGTCGTTTTTTCGTCACTCGGTCATCCCGGATGGTGGGGTCACATTTCCGAGGCGCCCTGCGGTGCTAACCTTTCGGAAATTTGTGGATCAGCTCAAGCATTCACAGGAATAGTAAGGGTGCACCTGAAAATCGACGACATTGCTTTTGGAGGCGCTGGCGTTGGACACAATAAGGGCAAAGCTGTTTTTGTCCGCTTCACGGCGCCAGACGAAACGGTGGAGGCCAGAATCGTTGAAAAAAGAAAGTCATTTGATCGCGCCGAGTTGGTAAATGTGTTGAGCAAATCTGAACACCGTGTCCAAGCGCCATGCCCATATTTCGGAACATGCGGCGGTTGTGACTACCAGCACATAGACTACAAGTTTCAGTTAGAGTTGAAACGCCGACAGATAGAGCAAATTTTTCAGCGAATTGCTCACATGCACAATGTCCGGGTAGCAGAGACGATAGGTTCTGCAAGACAGTATGAATTTCGAAATAGAATCACGGTTCATACCTCGAATGATCGAATCGGATTTTTTCAGAAACAGAGCCGGTCAATCGTTGACATAAAAAGATGCGCAATTGCTACGGCGGCCGTAAATGAAAAGTTCACTCAGCTGAGGGCCAGAGGCTGTCCTGCGGGATTGCACATCACCATTCGGGAAAATGACGATCTCACCAGCTTTCACCAGACCAACGATCTAGTCGCGCCTCTGCTTCTGCAGCATGTTGTCCATTGCGTCGAAAGAGGCTCAGTTGTCGACGCTTACTGCGGATCTGGATTTTTCTCACACGCGCTTGCCGACAACTGCGAAAGGGTTCTCGGGATCGAATGGAACGAGTTGGCGGTAGAACGTGCTCGTGCTTGCGCAAAGCCTAATGAAGAGTATCTATGCGCTAACGTGGACGACGTTCTTGCACGAGTCCTCGAGGAGATTAGGCCTGAAACCCTCGTTCTAGATCCTCCGGCAATCGGCTTGAAGAAATATGCTGCACTTCTTCAACATCCGCCCAGGCACCTGATTTACGTTTCATGCAATCCCACGACACTTGCCCGTGATATATCGCGCTTGAATCAACAGTTCCGGATTCAGAGCATTCAGCCATTTGATATGTTTCCACAAACCGCAGAAATCGAGGTGGTCGTATCCATGCGCTCCGTCGAGGATGACAGCGCGGGGATTTAGGTTTTCTTCTGGCTCCCCCCTGACCTTGATCATCGAGCCTTGCACACTCGGTATTGCTTACGTACTAGAGCACAATCCGTGATAGGCGGAGCATGATTCTGCTGACGCAAATCCGACCGCTAAGGTTTATTTATCTTCAACAAAAGCTGGTCGACCCGGCTCTTGGTCTGCTCATCCATTGTCACCAACTCCGGCCAACCACGGTAGTAGCCTTCCGAGGCAAGCTTTCGAGTTGCGTCAAATCCTAAATGAGATCCCATATTGGCCTGAGTCGGAGCATGATCCAGGCTATCGGCAGGATTTCGGATAAATGTTGAATCGCGTTCCGGATCAGTGTTCGCACAAAATCGAAATAGAACCTCACTCGTGTTGTGAACATCACAATCTTCATCCACAACAATGATGTACTTTGAAAACATCATCTGGCCCATACCCCACAATCCGTGCATCACTTTGAACGCCTGGTAGGGGTATTGTTTTCGAATACTAACGAAAACAAGATTGTGGAACACCCCTTCATGTGGGAGCGCCATATCTACCAATTCCGGAAAGTTCATTTTGAACACTGGCAAAAAGACCCGGACGCTTGCATCCCCTATGTAAAAATCTTCCATCGGGGGTTTGCCCACGATTGTAGCCGGATACATAGCTTGTTTGCTGTGGGTGATCGCCGTCAGATGAAATACAGGATACTGATCGACCGGTGTGTAAAACCCGGTATGGTCGCCAAAAGGTCCTTCTGGATGCAGCTCGCCAGGCTGAACATATCCTTCGAGAACAAAGTCAACGTCGGCTGGCACATGAAGGTCCAGAGTCTCGCATTTGATCAGCTCTACCGATTTTTTTCGCACATATCCAGCAAACAACATTTCGTCTAGCCCGTCCGGCAAAGGCGCTACAGCGGCAAATGTGTAAGCAGGATCACCGCCGAGACAGACAGCAACGGGCATGCGCTCATTTCTTTCATAATAACGTTTCCCATGACGGGCTCCTACCTTATGTACCTGCCAGTGCATGCCCGTCGTTCTCTCATCAAGAACCTGCATCCTATACATTCCGACGTTCCTGGCGCCGGTATCTGGATCTTGCGTGTAGACCATTGGAAGCGTAACAAATCGTCCGCCATCTTTCGGCCAGCAGTGCAGAACAGGAAGATCGTTCAGCGAAAAGCCATCATTGAATTTGTGAATGACCTCTTTGCAAGGTCCATCCGAAACCTTCTTTGGGCGTGCATGAAGGAGATCAACTCCCTGTCGCATCAGCGACAAACCTTCTCGCATGGAGGTTGGGGGTTTTGCTTTGAGGATCAATTGCAGCTCGTGAGCCAGTTCATCCACTGTGCCCACCCCAAGAGCCCTCGAGATGCGTGCAGCTGATCCCATACTGTTGATAAGCACAGGAAATCGCGAAATCCGCCCGTCAACCGTGGGATTCTCAAAAAGGAGTGCTTTCCCACCAGCTGACGACTTCATCTGCCGGTCCGCGATTTCAGTGATTTCCAATTCAGTCGCCACCGGTTCAGTGAGGCGCAAAAGCTGATCGGCTTTCTCCAACTCACT
>JAFAXJ010000526.1 GCA_019241095.1 Verrucomicrobiota bacterium
AGGTTGTCCACCCATGACTTGAGGTCACGTGAGGTCCATCCGCGGCGAGAAGGGATACGATTCGCTCTTACGCATTGATGGCGTATAGGTTAGACCGACCAAAATGCCTTCGGGGCTGAGCAGACGGGTCACTGTTTGACCCCATGCTTCTTCCTTTGCTGCGATTAAAAGCGTGTAGCCTTTTGCTTTCAGCTCTTCAGAAGCCTGGGCAACATCTGTCACGTCAAACTCGAGCCAAGAATTAGGGACTGGCAGATTGGTTGGCCACTCGTTCACCCCAAAACACGACTGAGCTGCTTGTGAAAGCGGCCATAGGGCAAAATGCTTGATTCCCTCGAGCTGTTCGGTGTGGTAGTATTCGCTAGCTTCTTCTTGGAAAGAAAGTCCTAGGCTATCTCTATAAAAGGCGGCGCTTTCTTTCGTGTTAGTGGTGATTGGGCCGCTGCCAGCAACAAATAGTACTTTCATGCTTTTCTGGATATACCTCTCGTCAATGATTTTCTTGTGAAAGTTTGAAGCTGCAATCGAAGTAAAAAGAAAGTCGCAGTCTTCAGACTAGGCGACACAAGCCGCGTTGCCAACGGAGCGCACCTCAATCAGCGCGGAAATAGATGACTCCTTCAGTTTCAGCGAAACCCCGGCCGCCTGGGGCGGCGTGCGATTCGCGGTTGTCGATCAGCGCATCGGAACCAAGTTCGGTGAAGCCTCGCGAAATCAGAAATTCCTCACCGTCTCTAGCAGTCGCCCGCCGATTCGTTTGCGACGGAATTGCGAACGCTCCCAGATGCCCTCGACAAAGGCTCCGGTCGACTGACGCAACCGTTGACATAGTTCCGAATGGCGAGTCGGCAAAGCGCGCCGGAACAAAGCCGCCCAACTCACATTTCTTTTTTTGGCGTCGCTTAAAATCATGCCTGATGTTTTCGTCCCTATGATTCTGTGCTTGCGGACGAAGGGAAGATTGGTCTCTCTAGTGGCGGTATCTCGGCCGTTCATAGACATACTCCGGGAAGATGCTTACGGGAATGGCGCTGCACCCACTATCAAGGGTCCGCTCACGAACGGATTATAAAGCACGTTAAGCCGTGGGATATGATCGAAGCGGACGGAACTTCCCCTTTTGAAGGTGTTACTTGCTGGCCGACAATCGGGTGGCGAAAGGCCGGTTTCGACCCTTAACGAAAAACCAAAGTTCGATGACACGCCTGTTCACGCCTCAAAGTGTCGTGCACGGACCCCTATAATCTTCGGTTCAGTTCATTTTCTCGTTTGCGATTTCGAGTACGACCTCCATTACACAAGTTGCGTGCCAGTGACCGGATGTTTCGGAATCGGTTGATCCGAATAACTGATAAAGATGCCGCACGAACCTCAACGAGACGAAAGCTCGAACGTCCAAAAACTTGTCCTCAAGAAGCTCCTGGCTTCTTGAGCTCCCACTTATCGATGCGCGACAGCAAGGTCGTAGGCTTGACTCCAAGAAGTTCGGCTGCTCCGTCGGGACCTTTGATCTTCCAATTCGTCTTTGTCAGAATGCGCAACAGGTTGTCCCGCTCGCGGATCTGCAGTTCGGCTTCCGTGAGAAACTCGGGTTCTTCGACTCTGCCAGTGACCGCGTCGAAGCGCAAATCCGATGCAGGCGAAGCTCGCGAAGCTCGCGCCGGGGTCTGAAGCGGCAGGTCAAAATCCAGACTTCCACCGCGAGCCAAAATGCTCGCGCGCTCGATGACGTTCCGCAATTCGCGAACATTGCCGGGCCAATCATAATTTTGGAGTTTTACAATTCCCGCCCTCGTCAATCGGGGCTTTGCGCATTTCAAATCCTTTACCGCCAATTCTACGAAATGCTGTGCGAGGAGTGGAACATCGTCCTTCCGCTCCCGCAGTGGAATCACCTGGATCGGAAACACGTGGAGACGGTAGTAGAGGTCTTCGCGAAAACGACCGGCGGCCACATCCTGTTTCAAATCGCGATTCGTCGCGGCGACGATGCGGACATTTGCTGACCGCGTGCGATCCTCGCCCACGCGCTCATAGCGTTTTTCCTGGAGGACGCGCAGAAGTTTACCCTGCATGTCCGGAGGCACTTCACCGACTTCGTCCAGAAACAGCGTGCCGCCTTCGGCCGTTTCAAATCGGCCGGCGCGGTCCTTGATGGCGCCGGTGAATGAGCCGCGGACGTGTCCGAAAAATTCGCTTTCGAAAAGCTCTTTCGGAATGGAGGCGCAATTAACCCGGATCAGCGGCTTGTCCTTGCGTGCACTGCGACGGTGGATTTCGCGCGCGACCAGCTCCTTGCCGGTGCCGGTTTCGCCCTGAATAAGCACGGAAGCGTCCGTAGGCGCGACAAGATCAATCTGACTGACAAGCTGGCGCAGCGCGCCGCTTTGACCGATTAGATCGCCGAACGCGCGCGCTTCCGAGACTTCCTCCTGAAGGTATGCGTTCTGTTGTTCGAGCTGGTCCTTCAGACGCCGGATTTCTTCAAACGCACGCGCATTAGCCACGGCAGCGCCCAGGTAGGTTCCAAACATCTCTCCGTAAGGAAGTGATTCCGCCAGCATGGCGTGGCGTAAAAAACCGGCGATCACTCCCAGGACCTCATCTTTGAAAGTGATCGGCAGAACGACAAACGCCTGGATTCGCTCTCGCTTGAGCCATGCTGGGTCGGCGATCTGTTTCCAATCTGCGTCGCATTTGCGCCGGGCGACTCGTTGCCCGGTCGCCGCGACCTGGCCAAGAATGCCTGTCCCGACGGGGATAGGATTTGAAGACTCGCTGTGCTGCGGCGGAGCACTGCCGCCAGCCACAGCTAGGTGCAGACAACCATCGGCTTTCTCGAGCATCCAGATCTGACCGAAGGCAAGGTCGGGACGAGCCACAGCTCGGGTGACAAATTTTTGCAGCAGCTTTTCGAGCGACAACTCGTGCGCGGCGTCGAGGAGCATCTGCACCGCATAGTTGGGATCAAAGCGTCTATCGCTTGTTAGCTCCATGCGGCGAAGGCTACCACGCTGCGGACGATTCGTCGAGCCAACAGGTTCGAATTTTCGTCCTGTTCAATTTATCGAACCGCGTTCTCCAGAAACGTAATATATGTAATTCGTTGTCGTAAAACGACTAACGTTAAACGCACCTTAGCTGGCACGGCTGCTGCAAAGGTAACTGACATCACGAATGCAAGTCGAAAACATGAACCTGAACAACACCAAATCAAATTTGAGATTCCTCGCCGAGGCGAATTTCGAGTCCGAGGTTTTGCAGTCCAAAAGAACCGTCCTAGTCGCGTTCTGGGCGCCTTGGAGCAAACCCTGCCAAGTCATTGAGCCCGTGCTGTTGGAGGTCGCACAGGCTTGTGCCGACAACATCGAGGTCTTGAAGGTAAATGCCGACGATAACCCGAATCTCAGCCTTTGGTTGGGAGTGCAACACATTCCGACTCTGTTCTATTTCGAGGCGGGGAGCTTGTGCGGTCGCTTGGTCGGGACGGCCAGCAAGGAAGCTATTCT
>JAFAXJ010000379.1 GCA_019241095.1 Verrucomicrobiota bacterium
ACGCCCCTCACCACGGTCTCTGTCCCGCGCGTCGTGATACTCATTTCGGTCAGAATTTCTCTCTGAGACATCAGCGGTCTTGAACCGAAAAGTCTCCCCTTCCTGAGCACTTTCTCGGTATTGGCGATGACCAACTGTATAGACTACGGTCAGCTGTTTTCCTGGGATAGGCAAGGAGGGCAGTCCCAAGTTGCGACTTGACACCTCAAATGAATCTCTGTTGGCAGCTAAACGTTGAACTTGCTCGGTGACTTCTACCCGATAGTTGCCCACACCGTAGTAAGCCGAAACGATCTCAACCCGCTGAGCAAAGGACGAAACGGTCCCAAAAAGAGCGGACGCCATAGTAGCAATGATGAAATAGAACGCTTTCACAGAATCTCCTCACTGAGTTTCGTGCCTGATCCAATCCTTGGATTTCAGTGTCATTCGAAAGCCAGGTTGCGCAACACTTGGCTCCTGGCAAAATCAAAGGTCATTCAAGACGTACGTGGCATTACTGACGCCTGGAAGCGATGCTTCTTTGATCGTCGTGAAAGGGTGTAGTGATCGCCGCCAGCTCTAGCGACGGGGAGCTTGCTCTCCAAATCATCCTCGCTCCTGACAAAAAACGCGCGTGTAAACTCGACAGAACCGTTGTATTAGCCTTCTAAATATTTTCAGCCAATCAGTTTGGTGATCCGAACTACCCCCAAGACAAAGGAATCTATATGCGTCTACGTTTCTCCCGTGCGGTTATCCTCGCATCCGTCTTCATCGGTTTAGTGTTAAATGGTTCAGCGCAGGCCGCTGAAAAAGAGGTCGCCGTCGTCGTTAAGATCGGCGGTATCCCCTGGTTTAACGCCATGGAAAAGGGCATCCAGAAAGCCGGAAAGGATGATGCCTTAAATGCCTACATGGTTGGGCCGACAACTGCCGATCCTGCTCAACAGGTGCGCGCGGTCGAGGACCTCATTGCTAAGAAAGTCAATCTGATCGCGGTCGTGCCAAACGATGCGAAGGCGCTCGAACCGGTTTTTGAACGCGCGAAAGAGGCTGGAATCCCAGTGATTACTCACGAGTCGCCCGGCCAGAAAGGAGCTCTATGGGATATCGAATTGATTGACAACAAAGAGTACGGCGAACTGCATATGAAGCGTCTCGCGCAGGCGATGGGAGAAGAAGGCGAGTATATTGTCTACGTGGGTTCGCTCACAGTGCCATTGCATAATCTGTGGGCCGATGCGGCCATCGCATACCAAAAGGAGCATTATCCCAAGATGAAGCTGGTCGCAGACCGTTTCGGCGTGGCTGAAAGTGTGGATGACAGCTATCGAACCGCTGTTGACATGATGATCGCGCATCCGAATTTGAAAGGAATTTTGACGTTTGGCAGTTTGGGTCCGATTGGCGCCGGACGAGCTATTAAAGAAAAAGGGAAAGTCGGTAAGATCGCCCTAGTTGGAGGGTTCTCGCCGTCACAGGGACAAAGACTGGTCAAGGAAGGCGTGATTCTGGAAGGTTACATTTGGAATCCTGAGCAGGCAGGCGAGGCAATTATTAACGTTGCCAAACTGGTAATGGACGGAACACCCATTACCGATGGCATGGAGATCAAGGGACTGGGTAAAGCGACGGTCAACCCTGAAACCCACGTTATTAAAGTTATCAAGTATCAGGCTCTCAACAAAAGTACGATAGATCAGCTTGTAGCTATGGGCCTCTAGGGGGTGATTGTGGCCCGCGAAGTCGCCGAGGCGGCGCCCGCCTTTATTGAAATGCTCGATATCACTAAGCGCTTCGGAGGAGTCCAGGCGCTGGCTCATGTTGATTTTACAATTAACCCTGGAGAAATCCATTGCTTGGCTGGCGAGAATGGTTGCGGCAAGAGCACCCTGATAAAAATCCTTGCGGGCGTTTACTCCCCGGATGAGGGGAAAATAATTCTCGACCGGCAAGCATATTCACACCTGTCACCCGCCCTATCTCAACGCGCGGGAATTCAGATTATTTATCAGGACTTATCCCTATTCCCGAACCTTTCGGTGGCAGAGAACATAGTGTTCAGGCGACATCTCGAATCGCCAAGTCGAATGGTTCAGCGATCTATTCTTGTTCGCCAGGCGAAAGAGGTAATGTCGCGGCTCGGAGTCGATTTGCCTATAGAAGAGACGGTTGGTAGTCTTCCGATTGCTACCCGTCAACTGGTTGCGATCTGTCGGGCGCTGGCCGCGGAAGCTCGATTGGTTGTTATGGACGAGCCGACCGCCTCACTCACCCATTACGAAATAGACGCGCTTCTTGAAACTGTTCGAGGGCTAAAGGCCCATAGAATCGCTACGGTCTTTGTCAGTCACAAGCTGGAAGAGGTGATGCGGATAGCAGAGCGGGTCACTGTGCTTAGAGACGGTCGCAAGGTCGGATCCTATCCAGCGAGCTCTATTGATCGTAATCGGCTTGCGGAACTGATGACTGGCCAAAAATTTGAGTCCTCATTGAAATCGGCTATTCCGAGCGAAGGTGGTCCTATTCTCGAAATTCGTGGTCTCACCCGGCGGGGCCATTATGAAAACGTTAACCTTGTTCTGCATCCAGGCGAGATTCTCGGAATTATCGGTCGTCTCGGATCTGGGCGCACAGAACTTGCGCTTTCCCTGTTCGGCATGAACCCTCCCGATTCCGGCAAGATCTTAGTTAACGGCAAGCCTATACGGTTGAAAACAAACCGGGCAGCCATCCGAAACGGTATTGGCTACGTACCCGAAGATCGACTCTCACTGGGTCTTGTGATGCCACAATCGATCGCCGATAACATCATCGTTTCCGTCCTGAAAAAGTTATCGGGCGCACTTGGCCTTATCGATAACAGCCGACGGCGTAAGACAGTAAATTCCTGGATTGACGAACTGCGGATTAAGACCAAAGCGCCAGACCGTCCGGTACAGGAGTTGTCTGGCGGCAACCAACAGCGTGTAGTTTTAGCCAAATGGCTCGCAACGGAGCCGCGAATCTTAATTCTTGATTCACCAACTGTCGGTGTCGATGTCGGCGCGAAGGTCGGCATTTATCAGATCATTGATGCGTTGGCTGCACATGGTATCGCAATTATCTTTATTACAGACGAAGTGGAGGAAGTTCTGCACCAGAGTCACCGCATCCTCGTCATGTTGGCAGGACGGATCACTCGGACATTTGACCCGAAAAAGGTAATAGAGGGCGAATTAAGAGAGGCGATCAGTGCGTAAATTTTTCGCTGGTTTCATTCGTCGTCACGACGTCCAGATCGGGCTCATTGTCGTCATCATGGCTGTCTTCTTCTCCTCTTTGTCCTCCGCGTTCTCCACGCCTGGAAATCTGATTGAC
>JAFAXJ010000534.1 GCA_019241095.1 Verrucomicrobiota bacterium
TGGTCTTCCAGTGCCTGAACGAATCTCAATCGCAGGTTTTGATGACATTCCGGAGGCAGGTTTCTTTCGGCCGCCTCTTACTACGATTAAGCAGGACTTTGCTGCTTTAGGGAAGCTCTCCGTACAATGTCTGCTTGATCAGCTTGAAAAGCCGAGCTTGGCACCGCGCACCCGCACCATTTTACCGGTACTGATCGAACGGCAAAGCACAGCTCCAATATGAACTCTTCTACTTTTAGCCGCCGCCGAAAGGCTGCGGCTGTCAAACCAACAATGAAAACCCCCAATAGAATGAATAGAAACCACACGGTTATATGCAGCAGCCTGCTTTTGGCTGCTTTTACCGGTCTCGTAAGCGTGTCATTCGCAGACGAGCTACCAAAGCTGAAACAAAAAGAACACTATAAGATCGGCTTCGCCCAGACCGAGTCCAATAATCCCTGGCGTTTAGCCGAAACTCAAAGCGTAAAAGATGAGGCAGCCAAACGCGGGGACCAGCTGGTCTATACTGACGCTGCAGGTTCTGCGGCGAAGCAGGTCGCTGACGTAAACAGCATGATTGCTCAGGGCGTTGATGTAATCCTTTTAGCGCCAAGAGAAGAAAAGCCGTTAGTACCGGCAGTAATGGCGGCAGAAAAGGCTGGTATTCCTGTGATATTGCTAGATCGTCGCGTTGATCCGGTTGCCAAACCCGGAGTCGATTATTTGACCTTTATTGGATCAGATTTCGTCGATGAAGGTAAACGGACAGCTGAATGGCTGGCCAAAAAAATGAATGGCAAAGCCAACATCATCGAATTACAGGGAACGACCGGTTCGTCCCCAGCGAATGATCGCCACACAGGGTTTGTGGAAGGTATTAAAGCTTATCCCGGAATGAAGATTGTTGCATCGCAAAGTGGCGACTTCGCGCGCGACAAAGGCCGTCAGGTCGCAGAGACTTTGCTTCAGGCGCACCCTGATGCAAACGCGATTTATGCGCACAACGACGAGATGGCTCTTGGGGCTATTGCCGCTTTGGAAGCTGCAGGCAAAAAGCCAGGCTCTGACGTAATCGTTGCTAGCATCGACGGAGAGAAGGATGGCTTGCAAGCGATCGCCGATGGGAAATTGGCGGTGTCTGTGGAGTGCAATCCGCGTCTGGGAGTGAAAGCATTCCAGGTGATCGATCGATATGCAAAGGGCGAGAAAATTCCAACTTGGGTGAAGAGCGATGATCGGCTTTTTGATGATGCGAACGCGAAGGAAAACGTAGCGTCAGCGTATTAACGAATTATGTTCAGGGGACAGCGCTCAGAGATTCTTTGCGCTGTCTTCCTCCTATGTTTAACCCGGACATCAAGCGGCTTGCTTCCCTCAACGTTACAGACGGCTGATCATCGCTGTCTTTTATAACCATTTTTATGCCTGTGAAATCGGCCGCCCCGTTGCTGCAGATGAATGGCATCATCAAGCACTTCAATGGTGTGCCCGCCTTATCTGGCGCAACACTGACGGTTGGGACAGGTGAGGTCCACGCGTTGATCGGCCAAAATGGCGCTGGCAAATCAACGCTCATCAAAGTTCTCACAGGGTATCACACAAGGGACGCCGGTGAAATACTCTTCCATGGCAAACCGTTTGAGGTCGATTCGCCCCATGCAGCCCAAGCAAACGGGATCAGTACAATCTATCAAGAGATCAATCTGATTCCTTACCGCTCGGTTACGGAAAACATTTTTCTGGGCCGGGAATATCGTCGATTTGGTTTCCTGGATTGGCGACGGATGACCTCTGAAGCACAGGAACTTCTTCTCCGTTTTAATCTCAAGATCGATGTTCGCCAACCGCTTTCGCGCTATAGCACCGCGATCCAACAAATGGTGGCGATTGCCAGAGCGGTTAGTTTCCGGGCGAAGCTTGTGATTATGGATGAGCCGACTTCTTCGTTGGATGATCACGAAGTCGCTGTCCTCTTCGCCGTGATCCGGCAGCTGAAAACGTCAGGTGTCTCTGTCCTGTTCGTTAGCCACAAGCTGGATGAATTGTATGTGGTGTGCGAGCGGGTGACCGTCATGAGAGACGGACGCACGGTTCAGGCAGGATCGCTGGCAGAGCTTTCGAAACTCGATTTGGTAACTATGATGCTTGGTCGCGCACTGGATTCAAATGTGCAGACCGGGTTTGCGACTACCGGCAATGCTGCCGACGGAAATGTCGCTTTGTTAAGGGTTCAAAATCTCTCGGTAGGCAGGCGGGTTGCGAACGCCAGCGTCGAATTGTGTTCAGGCGAGATTGTTGGATTGGCCGGGTTGCTCGGCTCTGGCAGGAGCGAAGTTGCAAGAACGATTTTCGGCGCAGAGCGCGCCGACTCCGGCAAAATGGAATATAAAGGCGCAACCTTTTCACCGCGATCGCCGGCAACTGCTATCGCAGCAGGCATCGGGTTCTGCTCGGAAGACAGGAAGGTGGATGGTATCGTGCCTGAAATGTCAGTGCGTGAAAACCTGACTTTAGCGCTTTTGCCTCAGCTTTCGCGGGCCGGTGTTGTCAACGAAGACAAACAGAATCTGATAGTTGATAATTTCATTAAAACGCTTGGAATTAAATGCTCCGGCGCTGAGCAGCCGATCCGAGAGTTATCCGGAGGTAACCAGCAGAAAGTACTTCTTGGCAGATGGCTTTGTCTTGATCCTAGTCTGTTGATTCTGGATGAGCCAACGCGTGGGATTGATGTCGGTGCAAAACGGGAGATACAAAACCTTATCAGCAAATTGGCGGGCGAAGGGTTGGGTGTTTTGATGATTTCTTCGGAGATCGAAGAAATCGTCGAAGGTTCGGATCGGGTTTTCGTGCTGCGCGAAGGACGAACGGTCGCTGAATATCACAACAGCCAAATCTCAGCAGAAGCGATCATAGCCGCAATGGCAGATGGCATTTCGGCATTACGGCAGATGCCGCCCCTTGTTGAGACGAATGGAGAAACTAGGCCCGTTGATGAGAGAAAATTGGACCCGGGCGTAAGTGCATCGTCTACCGATGAGACATCGCGCGGTGTAACAAAGCTCCCAAAAGAAGCTACACAACCCAAAGAGGCCGCTGTCAGTCGTAAGCCCGTCAAATTGAAAAGCTGGTCCGAGAAACTTCAGAGGCAAGGTATTTTTATCGCCTTGTTGGCCCTGCTCGCTTTTAACGTTTTCTTCACTCCTCACTTTGTCAGCTGGCAGACCTTCAACGTCAACCTGACGCAGGTTTGCAATATCGTCATTGTCGGCGTGGGCATGACACTGGTGATCGGGACGGGAGGCATTGACCTGTCAGTGGGCTCATTGATGGCGATTTCCGGCGCTCTCGCACCGATCATTTTCCAGAACAAAATTGCCACTCTCCCACCTGGATTAGGAATTGGATTAGCCTTTGTTATTCCTGTCCTGGTCGCGGGTGCGTTTGGCTGGTTCAATGGATTTTTGATTACGCGCTTTCGAATTCAGCCTATCGTGGCCACGTTAGTGCTTTTCATCGCAGGACGTGGGCTGGCGCAGGTTTCGACTAATGGCAATTTGCAGACCTTTACCGCTCCAGCCTTTCAGGTGATCGGCCTTGGAAGGCCGTTCGGGATCCCGGTCCAAGCGTTGATAATGTTTATCATTGTCGCTGTCGCGGCTTGGGCTTTACGATTTACGGTTTTCGGACGGGAACTGTTGGCCACCGGTGGAAACGAAGAAGCCGCTCGGCTCGCTGGCGTGCCGATCAACAAAGTAAAACGTGCGGTTTACACGATCAGCGGTCTCTGCGCTGGCGTTGCTGGTCTGATTGTGATTGCAATCAACTCTTCGTCAGATGCGAATCTTGTCGGTTTGGGAATGGAACTGGATGCCATTGCCGCGACTGCTGTTGGCGGAACCCCGTTTTTGGGCGGACGCGCGTCTGTGATTGGCACCCTGGTCGGCGCGTTCATTATTCAGCTCGTTCGGTACACTTTGCTGGCAAACGGCGTACCCGATGCCGCGGCGCTAGTGGTGAAAGCGGCGATCATCATTGCGGCAGTATTCATGCAAGTAAA
>JAFAXJ010000545.1 GCA_019241095.1 Verrucomicrobiota bacterium
CACCCAGGCATCGCACTGAACCTCTTTCTCACACTGAAAGTTACAGCGACGAGGAAGGGTCTGATCTCGAAGTTGTAGCCGAACGAATACAGCCAGCACCCGAGGCTGTCCGACACGAGCCTGTCTTTGGCGAAGGCTTGATAGAGGTTTCCGGAAAAGGATTTGGCTTTTTGCGGGATCCCAAACGAAATTACGTGCAGTCGCCGCAGGATATTTTCGTCACACCAGAAGTTGTCCGAAAGCATGCGCTGAGAGACGGCTTGTGGATCAAGGGAGAGATAAGGAGGGGAAGTCGCGGCCCTCAGCTGTTTAAACTCACAGCAATTAACGGGGATGATCCGGATCAGTATCGCAACTTGCCTGTATTTGAGGAACTGACGTCTATCAATCCTATTCAGCGTGTTCGGTTGGAAACCGTTCCTGACCGTTTCACGACGCGCGTCATGGATCTCATGACTCCGATCGGAAAAGGACAGCGAGGATTGATCGTGGCGCCGCCGCGTACAGGCAAAACGACATTGTTGCAACATATTGCAGATGCTGTGGTCAAGAATGATCCGGAAATGAAGCTGATCATCCTGCTCGTTGATGAACGCCCGGAAGAAGTTACCGAGATTAGAAGGACTGTTCCTAAGGCGGATATCATGGCGAGCTCTAACGATAGTGATCTGAAAAGTCACACGCGTATTGCTCAGTTGGCGATTGAGCGCGCTAAACGCCTCGTGGAGGCTGGGAAAGATGTTTTCGTGCTCATGGATTCCTTAACCCGAATCGGACGAGCTTTTAATAACGCAATGAGCGGTAGCGGTCGTACGATGAGTGGCGGTATGGATTCCCGGGCGATGGAGATCCCCAGAAAACTTTTTGCGGCAGCGCGTAATACTGAAGAAGCCGGCTCTCTTACGATTATGGCGACTGCTCTAATAGAGACAGGCTCCAAAATGGACGAACTTATCTTCCAGGAATTCAAAGGCACCGGAAATATGGAGATGGTCCTCGACCGACAGATCAGCGATCAACGTGTTTATCCAGCCATTGATATTTTCAAGTCTGGGACACGTCGTGAAGAACTGCTTATTCCAGCTAATGACCTGGACAAGATCAACACGATTCGACGCGGTCTGGCGGGGCACCGACCCGTTGAGGCAATTGAGCGCTTACTGTCGTTCCTAAAGAAATTCCCGACTAACGCGCAGATGCTGCGCGAAATTCCCGGGTAGTTGTATTGCAGTGGATCTGTGCGAGCGTGCTGACGGTTGATATGGCACAACCGGACCGCCAGGTATCCTATATCGAGACTGAAGTGCTACCACCTTCCGCTAAAAGCGGTGCGGCCCAGACTACTGATCCGTTTATAGCTTTTATCAGCAGGCTGCTTGATACGTTTTTTGCTATACCGGGAACACGTATCCGCTTCGGATTTGAACCGCTTATAAATTTGTTTCCTTTCTTTGGCGACCAGGCCACATCGCTGATATCGGCGGCACTTCTCTATCGAAGCGTTCAGCATCGACTGCCAAAAATAGCGCTTGTGCGAATGGCCCTGAACATCCTTATCAACGCCCTGATCGGGATGATTCCGATAATCGGAGATATTTTCGTTTTCTGGTTTAAGCCCAACGTCCGAAACTATCGTATCCTGGAGCGCTACTCAGGCTTAGGGCGTGCTGCTAGCCGAGGCGATTGGATCTTTGTTTCCCTCCTGATTGGCTGCACTTTTTTTCTGATTGTTTCAGGGACGCTCTTGTTTGTTTACGCTTTGCTTACTCAATTTAGGTGGTGGTAGACTGATGCCTTGGCAGCTTCAGGGTAGGCGGTCACGATAGCATTCGACCCAATGTCGAGCGTTTTCACCCCTGTTCACCCTTGCTTTTCCGAAATTTGAGCTTTTTCGTTTAGATTAGACTTGGCTCCTGCCCTTGCCGCTTTTCGCCGCGAAAGGCGGATGTTCAGATTCTTTTCGAAAAATGCGGCATGCGATCTTTCGAACGGAAATACACTGTACCGGTGCGTTTGGGCAGCAATATAGTGAAACACGGGCCAGCCCGTACCTTGTCCTTCAGCCAATCTCTGGAAACGACCTTACCAAATCTTTATCATGAACAACACCATTTACCTCGTTGCTAACGGCGATTTACGTCTTTCGGCTAATCAAAAATGTGAGCCTGCTCAAGCAGCTATGGAAAAAGCTCTGACTGAAGCCGTTCAGAATGAAGGTTTCACTCTGAAGCGCGCTCATCCTTTTGATGAAACAAAAGGCCACGGCTTTATCGACAGCCAGAAAATGGGTCTTCATGTTTTTCGTCATTTTCCGAAAGATGCTCCCGTTATCGTCGCGGAAGCTGTCTGGCAGTACAGTCAACATATCCTGGGAGGTTTGCTCGCGCACGAGGGCCCGATCTTAACTGTAGCGAACTGGAGCGGAACTTGGCCCGGACTGGTTGGCCTTTTGAACCTGAATGGTTCGTTAACCAAGGCGGACGTAAAATATAGCACTCTGTGGTCGGAGGACTTTCGAGACAAATTCTTTACAAAAAAGCTCCGTCAATGGCTCACCAATGGCAAGGTCAAACACGACACATCACATGTCCTAAATGACGTGAAAATACCTTCGATATCCCGAAAAATTGCGGATCGATTGATTCCGAAGTTCCAATCAGAGTCGGCAATTATAGGGGTTTTCGACGAAGGTTGTATGGGAATGTACAACGCGATTATCCCTGACGAGTTGCTAAATCCCCTTGGGGTATTCAAGGAAAGGCTGAGCCAATCGACCCTGTACGC
>JAFAXJ010000587.1 GCA_019241095.1 Verrucomicrobiota bacterium
GAATGTACGTGAGTCAGAGAAAACGGTTCTTATCTAGCGATGGTTTTCAGATCCTCTTCCAGAGCGGCCCTTTCAGGTGCGATGTTGCCATGCCGGATGATCTCTGATCAGGGCGAGTCCTTGCATTGTCAGGGTTTTGCCGGGCTCGATCCGAGGCCACGGAGAAGCTCCTGACGGGTGAGGCAACGGCACTAAGTCGAATTTTCTACCAAATTTCTCTACTGGAAAAATTTTACCTACTAAATCGATCAGAGGAGGCAATTCGCCCAGAAAACGAGCTATCGCAAGCTTACCGACGGCGATGATCAACTCCGGTGAGAGGGTTATGATCTCCTTTTGGAGCCATCTGCCACATCTCTCTATCTCATCTTTGTCTGGCACCCGATCGCCGCCATTGGCGTTCTTACCTGGAAAACATCTGCACACTGCTGCCATATAAACTGTCTTGCGAAATTCCTCCTCAGAAACGCCTGCTTGGCTCTCAAACCACTTGAACATCGCCTTCCCAGCCGTCCAGGCAAAAGGGCGTTGCAGAACCGGCTCTTTATCGCCGGGCGCCTGGCCAACTAACATGACTCTGCTAACCACCGGACCCCCCGATACTGGCGTGGACCGCATCAGTGGGCACAAACGGCAAGTTTGCAAATTCCGAATATGCTCTTCGAGCAGAGCTGATTTACTCACCATACGTGCAAGAATTCCCCTCTTGTCAGGGAACAGAATGATCTTCAGGAATGTACTTTCGCAAGCGAGTCAAGCCGATCCCAGAATCGACCGGAGGTTTCGTAGACATCGTCGAATAAACTTTGCAAACCACGGTATCGTTCCACCCAGACCGGATTTGGCAGAATCTCAGCGTCGTATTGCACTAGCAGAGAGACAGCTTCCTGAAGACCGGGAAAGATTCCTGCGCCGACGCCGGCAAGAATCGCACAGCCAAGAACGCCGCATTCGGGTTCCGCAGGAGTAAGGATCGGGCATTCATAAATACTCGCCTTAATTTCCAGCCATAAACGGGTTTTCGCACCTCCACCGCCCGCGACTATTTTGTCCAGCGTATTGCCTCGGGATTTCATGATTTCGATGTTCCGGCGAGAAGCAAAAGCAACACCTTCCATTACAGCGCGGTGAAGCTGGCTCAGACCATGACTACTAGTCAGTCCAAAGAATTGGGCGCGCGAATTGGTCCTGCTGCCCAGCCTCTCGCCATTCAGATAGGGCAGAAATAAGAGATCAGCCGCTCCAGGAAGTGCACTTTCTGCCAACTGTACAATCTGTTCATAACTGTACGAATTTTCATGAAAGGCCCGTCGTGCCCACCGCATCGCGTCACCTCCGGCATCGAGTATCGTAAAAGCAGACCATCCGCCCGCGATGCCTTCCACGTTCGTAATGATGGGATCAAGCACTGGCTCTTCGGTGATCAGCGTAATGAGAGTCGAGGTACCTGTGATGTCTGAACCAATACCAGGTTTGGTAACACCGGACCCCAAAAGGGCCACGGGAAAATCGCCTGCACCTGCTGTCACTGGAGTTCCGGCCTGGAGCCCGGTGATGCTTGCTGCCTCGTCCGAGACAACTCCAATCAACTCAGATGCGTCAACAAGACGCGGTAGTTTTTCCAGGTCCAGTTCGAGCATATCAACAACTTTCTTGCTCCAGTTCCGGCTCTGGACATCAAGCAAATAGCTGGAAGAGGCTTCACAGAGATCGATAGCACGCTCGCCTGTAAGCATGAAATTGATGTAATCTTTAGGCATCAACACTGTCCGACACGCCTCGTAACTTCTCGGTTCGTTCCGCTTGATCCAGACAAGTTTAAACGCCGGCCAGGCTACAGTCGGCGGATTAGCTAAGATTGGCAGCAAAGCTTCTGCGTCATGCTGCTTCGAGAATTGATCCACGATTTCCCGCGTCCGTTTGTCGTTCCAAAGAGGGACCTCGGACAACACCAGCTCGCCATCGTCATCGATCAAGACAGTGGCATGCATCTGACCGCAAGCGGCTATACCTGCAATTCGACGCGGCGCATCTTCAACCTTTCCAACTACACTGCGGATACTCTCAATGGCACCGGCCCACCAAATGCTCGGACTCTGCTGTGACCACCCGAATTGTGGAACGATCTGATCGTGTGCTTGTGCTGCAAAGGCAATCGCCTCACCCCTGAATGTAACCAATGCAGCGCGAACGCTTCCGGTTCCAACGTCAATCGCGAGCAAAAGATCTTTATCTTTGTATACGGTTGACATAATTTCCGCACTCCGGAGCCATTCTTAAGCCTTACTCAAGCGGGCCCGCGAAGTCACGGTTTTATGCCTCGAAGCAGTATTGTTCATTCTTCACATTCAGTGAACTTCCGGAGCGTGCTGTGTTCCATTGATTTTCATGAATTGAAGCCTCTTGTTTTTGCAATTGGGGGTGTTACAGGAGATCACGCCCTGAACTGCTCCTTTCGTCGATCAAAGGCGTGCTCTCACAATGGGGAATGTTGTAAATTCCGCCGCTAACGATTCTAAAGATGCCTTTGAGCGCTGAGATATTCGCCGGACCTCTTGATCGTGAATGGCAAAAGGACTCTCCTGATGTTTCTTTATTTTGGCTGGGGCAGGCCGGGTTTGCCGTAAAGGTTGGGCCACTCAGATTCCTGATTGACCCATACCTCTCCGATTCGTTAGCTCGGAAATATACTGGGACGGCTCTCCCGCATGAGAGAATGATGGCGGCTCCTATTCGGCCTGAACAGTTAGGCCCGATAAATTATGTTTTCTGCACTCATCGACATGGCGACCACATGGACCCAGAGACCATCTCCGCTCTCGCTGAGCGTAATTCTGATCTTCGGGTGATTGTGCCTACTCCCGAGATGGGACATGCAGCTTCTTTGAATATTCCCAAAAATTGCCTTCTCGGCGCAGAAGCTGATACGCTGATGAGCTTGGACGGGGGACTGTCTATCAACCCTCTGCCCAGCGCCCATGAAGAGTTTAGGACGGACGAAAATGGTGCTCACCACTTTCTCGGATACGTTTTCCAGATCGGTGGCTTAGCCGTTTACCACTCGGGCGATACGATTCCGTATGACGGATTGAGAGAACGCCTAGAGCGCAAAAAAATCGCGCTGGCTCTTTTGCCGGTTAACGGCCGAGATCCGATGAGGCGTCGTCACGGGATCCCTGGCAATTTTCATTTGCAAGAGGCGATCCAGCTCTGCATCGATTGTAAAATAATGGCTATGATAGGCCATCATTTTGGCATGTTCGAATTCAACACCGTCCTCCCGGAGCTTATAGACAAAGCAGGCGCCGAGCAAAGTGACGTCACGGTAATGAGGGCGCAACTCAAAGTTCGTTATGGGTTAGGCGTACCCTGTGCGCGGGAATCAAATCACAACCACTTTTTCCGTCTGAAATAAACTATCATCGAAACAGCAATGATCAGCATGACCAGCAGCACCGTAGGGTAAGCGTAAGGAAGCTCGAGTTCCGGAAGGTTAAATGGACTCGCTTTCGGGTCGAAATTCATCCCGTAAATGCTGGCGATGAACGTCAGCGGAATGAAAATCGTAATCACTATGGTCAGCACCCGCATGACTTCGTTTGTACGCATGCTGATGCTGGACAGATAGAGGTCCATGGCGTTCGTGGTTGCTTCCCTGAAATTTTCCACGAGATCTAAGATAATCACCGTATGATCATGACAATCGCGATAAAACGGTTTGCTGCGCTTCGAGATCAGGCCACTTTCATCTCGCGTCAAACGCCCGAGAATATCCCGTTGAGGCCAGATACTTCTTCGAATTTGCGAAATCGTTCTCCTAAAATCGTGAAGCTCTCGAAGGTGTTCTCGAGTCGGATGATCAAGCAGTTTTTCCTGCAAATCTTCCATAAAATCGACCATTGAATCGACGATCGGAAAATAATTATCAATGACGGCGTCTATTAATGTGTACGCAAGATAATCTGATTTCATAAAACGCAGGTTGCCCCCTCCCTCGCGTATTCGCCGTCGGACCGGGTCAAAAACATCTTTACCACGGTTTTCTTGAACAGTAAGCACAAAATTCCTGCCTAAAAGCAGGCTCACCTGTTCTACAAGCAATTCTTCATCCTTATCTTTGTAGATCATGTGAAGCAGGACAAAAAACTGCTCATCAAATTCGTCAAGTTTCGGCCGCTGACCAGTATTCAACATGTCCTGCAACGCAAGAGGATGAATCCGGAGATATGCGCCTAACTGCTTCAGGAACTCTGCATCTCCGAGTCCAGTTATATTGATCCAGCTAACTTGATCGTTGTTGAGGCAATCGGCCAGGTTTTCAACTTCTTCGATTTTTCGCTCCTCCAAATGATGGGCGTCATATTCTATCAAGGAGATTGCGGGTTTCTGTCCCTGCGGTGTTGATGGAATGGCCAGCGTAGCTGGAGCACTCCCGGGCTGATGATTGCGCAGCTTCTGCATAACTTATCTCCTCCCTTCCCAAAGAGCGGCATCCAGACATGCAAGAAAATGTCCGATCCAGCCGAAAAAACCAAAAGTAACAATCCAAAGGCAGGAAGTCAGAACAAAATAAAAAAGAGCTGCTGTTACTCTTCCTTGCGCAAGTTGGCCTAATCCAGGCAGAAAAAAACTTGCTAATGCGGCCAAAACATTACCTAGCGTGCCGCGACCCTCAAACGAGCCTTTCATGTATTATTAACCCCGAGTTGGATTAACTTCGCTTGTTAAGCTTGGGTACAAAATATTTATCGATGCGGCGACTTCCAGCGAGCTGCATCAATGCATGAGAACAGATGTCCGAGCCAACCTAAAAGTATAAGCCAGAGCAGACTTGTGATCACAAAATGAAAAATTGCCGCCAGCACCCGACCCTGAACCAACTGCCCTAAGCCGGGGATAAAAAAGCTCACCAGCGCCGCGATAACATTTCCAGAGGAACCTTGACTCATAAGTTGGTAAGCTAGCAGGATCAACCAGGAGGGATAATAACAAAAGAGCGTTGCCGATCACGAGCAATCCCAAGAACGATTGGCTGATCGGAGTCTAGCTGATTTACAATTTGTAGGAAGTCGCGGGTGCCAGAAACATGCCTTCGATTAACCTCTTCGATGACATCTCCGGGCCTGATCTCTTGAATAGCCGGCGAGTTGGGTGAAACCGAGGTGACGATGACGCCGGTGATATTCGGAGGTATGTTTGCTTCGGCTCGCAATCTTGGCGTTATATCCTGCACTTCGACTCCAGCCAGAGCCGAGCCGGACGGTGTGACTGGGCCGCTGGGCACCGGTTGCGGACGAATAAGCTTTGCCGAAGCTTCAGCCGGCTGCTCAGCAACCTCGGCTGTCACCGTCAAACCTTTACCGTCGCGAATCAAGTCTATCTCTAATTGTGATCCGACGTCTGATTCAGAAATTCGGTTCGACAACGATAACGGATCCTTGATCTCGTATCCGTTTACTTTTCGAATGACGTCTCCTCGAATTATCCCGGCTTTTTCAGCGGGCGAACCCGGCGAGACATCAGTAACCAATGCCCCACGCGCAGTTTGAAGTTTAAATTGTTCAGCAATATCCTGGTTTACCGCCTGTATACCTACCCCCAGGTAACCCCTTATAACTCGGCCCTTAGAGATAATACTGTTCATCGCTCGCTTGACCACATTGGAAGGTATGGCGAACCCGATTCCCTGATTGCCGCCAGACTCCGAGTAAATGGCAGTGTTGATGCCTATTAACTCGCCTCTAATATTGACCAGCGGACCTCCTGAATTGCCCGGGTTGATTGCGGTATCGGTCTGGAAAAATTCGACCGAGCTATCATTGATTGCGCGCCTGTCCTTCGCGCTGATGATGCCCTGGCTCACGCTCTCCTCCAAACCGAATGGGTTACCGATCGCCATCACGATTTCTCCTACCCTCACCTTGTCAGAATCACCAATGGGCAGCGGTACTACATTCGGCAGGTTGATTTTCAAGACTGCGACATCTATCTGAGGGTCTGAGCCGACGATTTTGGCTTTTGCTTCCCGGCCGTCATTGAGTTGAACCGTGACATCGTCGGTCTCGTTCAAGACGTGATTATTAGTTACGATATGACCCTCTTTAGAAACGATCACTCCTGATCCGAGCGAAGTCACTTTCTGCTCAGTCGGATTACCTCCGAATCTATGGCCAAAAAAAAGATCTAAGGGGTCAAGCGGCATTCGCCGGGTCATGGTCTTTGTCGTCGTTATACTGACCACGCTCGGGATAGTGGCCGTTGTTAGCTTTGTGTACTCCTCGTCAAGCCGTTGAAGAACGTCGATGGAGCCGAGATCCAGACTTGCTTTATCTGCGGGAGTAAATTTCTCCACTTTGGGCTGTAAAACGAGCGGCTGGCGCGCTTGCCAGACGTAAATGAGAGAAATTGTCAAAGCAAGCAGCAAGACGAAAACTAAAAATTTCAGAAAGCTCTTCATTAGATATTACACCTAATTGCCCAAAAATGTTCCATTCGCGGCATTCGCAACGTTTCGAAACCTCTGGTTTACACTTTGAACCAGATGAGGATCCTTCTCCACGATTTCTTGCGCTAACTCTTTTGCGGTTGCAACAAGGTGAGCGTCGCGAATCAAATCAGCCAGTTTCAGCGGAGGAAGTCCGCTCTGTTCGGTACCCAGAAGATTTCCAGGCCCACGTAGTCGAAGATCAGCCTCCGCGATTTCAAAACCGTTCTCGGTGTGCTCCAAAATACTTAATCTCTCCAAGGCTGCCTCTTCGTTGTCGGTTAACAGAACACAATAGCTTTGATGTTCGCTTCGACCAATTCTCCCCCGTAGTTGATGAAGTTGCGCTAAGCCAAACCGTTCAGCGTTTTCAATAACCATGACAGTTGCATTTGGCACATCAACACCGACCTCGATAACGGTAGTGGAGACAAGTACATCTATTTTGCTGCATCGGAATTGCTCCATCACGCGTTCTTTCTCATCGCTAGAAAGACGGCCATGTAACAATCCGCAACGCGCATCGGGCAACAGCTTGCGCCAATGTTCAAATTCCGAAGTAGCAGCTTTCAGACCTAAACTTTGCGATTCCTCGATTACGGGGTAGATGATATAAGCCTGCCGTCCAGCCTTGATGCGCTCGCTAATGAATGAGGCTGCTTCCGGCACTTTAGCAGCCGATCGTGCCCGGGTGATGATCGGTTTCCTATCTTTCGGCTTTTCATCAAGCACAGACACATCGAGATCGCCGTAAACAGTCATTGCCAGAGTACGGGGGATCGGCGTTGCCGTCATGACAAGCAGGTCCGGAACCGGTTGTCGCTGTAGTAGCTTCGTTCTTTGCAGCACTCCGAACTTGTGCTGTTCATCAATGATAACCAACCCAAGTTTCCCAAATAACTCAGGATCGAACAGGAGTGCATGGGTACCCACGATCACTTGAGCATTCCCTTCGAGCGCTAAATGCGATTGATCCTGTTTGGTGGATGTGCGCAAAGCCATGCGGATCCCCAGTTCTGAAAACCATCCCCACAAAGTACGGTAATGCTGTTCAGCAAGGACCTGCGTGGGCGCCATAAGAGCTGTTTCAAACCCTTGCTCAACAACATCTAACATTGCAATTGCAGCAACCAGGGTTTTCCCGGCACCAACATCGCCATGTAAAAGGCGATTCATCGGCACGGGCCTTTTCAGATCGCGCCGGATCTCTTCGATAGCTGATTTTTGCGCCCCAGTCAGCCGAAAAGGCAGGTTCTCCATTAACCGGCGGCCGAGGCGGCCCGCGCCGGCATGGATCTCGCCTTTGAGCCCTGAAATCGCTCGCTTACGTTGTTGAACGATGATCTGCAGCGCAACTAACTCTTCCAAGGCCAGTATTTCCCGAGCTCGATTCTGTGCTTCCCAACTTTCGGGAAAGTGGATCTGAATCAAAGCATGTGTTCGTGACTCCAATGCTCCGTCGATCTCGATTTTTTGCAATTGCTGCACTGCTTGAAAGATTAAACCGCGAAGCGCGCGTTGGCGTAAACCGTCCGTCAAAGGATAAACCGGCGTAATCCTACCCATATGGATATTTTCTTCTCCTTCATCCTCGATTACTTCGAACTCAGGATGATCCATATAGATTCGGTTTTTTTGAATTTTTGGTCTCCCGTACAGGATGACTTGATGGCCAGCAGCAAGCATGCGCTGGATGTAATGTTGGTTGAACCATCGACAATAAATTCTTTGGCTCAGAACAGAACCGATTAAATCCTCCAGAACGACCTCCACTATTTTGCGGCTTCCGAAGTACCGGGCATTCACTTTGATAATGACGCCTTTGATGCAGATTGGGGTTTCAGACTCTGCTGTTGGAAAGGGAGCAAACTGTGTGCGGTCTTCGTAACGACGCGGATAATGCTCCACAAGATCTCGCAAGGTAAGGATCCCAAGCCGCCCAAGCAACTTAAGCTTAGCCTCGGGCAGCCAGGCAAACTCACTCAGAGACTGTTCTACTTCATTCATTCGCAGTCCGCATCGCTTCTACCTGAAGCTGAACCTGAATCCGGTTCTCATGATACTTCGCCCCAACGTAAAAAGCGACATCCCAAGGCGGAGATGGGAGAGGAACGCTCACGCCATTGAAGTAAATCGCCTCAAGTTGACGAGCGGAGCACTCGGTTGAGACAGGGCGCAAAGCGAATAGCCAATGCTTATCTTTCAGTAGTTTCGGTTCGGAGGCAGGAACGACGTGGCGAATGTAAAATATTGGTTGAGGATTCCCCACACCAAAAGGCTCCATGAGTTCATGGCATCTCAGCAGTTGAAAATCGATTTCTGTAGACCGAAGCTCGGCGGCTAGCCTCAGGCGTGGCTGCAAACGATCAGGCGACAGCATTCGCTGCGCAACCGCCCTGAACGCTTCTGAAAAAGCCTCCAATTGCAACAGCGATATACGAACACCGCCCGCCATGTCATGTCCTCCAAACTGGATCAGAAATTCCCTGCACTCATCAAGGGCTTTAACGAGCGACAATCCTGCAATGCTGCGACCGCTCCCCCGTCCGTCGCCGGATTCATCGAACCCGATGACAAAAGTTGGGCGATGAAACTGCTTGGAGAAACGCGAAGCGACGATCCCGACAACTCCCGGGTGCCAACCTTTTGCTCCAACAACTATAGCTGCATCTCGCTCCTGCAAAAATGTGCTCGCAAGCTGCCGTGAAGCTTCATCAAACGTTTTTTCTTCGACAGATTGTCGATAGCGATTCTGACTCTCTAGTTCCGTTGCTAGCGTTTGCGCTCGGACAGCATCGTTGGT
>JAFAXJ010000548.1 GCA_019241095.1 Verrucomicrobiota bacterium
CCTTTTGCCACCCCAATTCGTTTGAGCGGTGCTCCTTCTGCGTTGGTTTTCATTGGCACTAATTTGGCGGCTGGTCGGCCGTTTCGTGCTAAGATGATTTCCTGTTCTTCTCCTTGCTCAAGCGCTTCAACCAAGCGTGAAAGACTTGATTTTGCTTCCAACATATTTATCGTACGCATTAGCTTAGTCTAGTCTAGCTAATAACGATCAGTCAAGCATCTGCTGAATCGGGGCAACACGGAATTCGTTTCACCGGCCACTGCATACGAGAATGCCGTTTATCGGCCAAGGTTGCTCAACCCCATCGCGGAATACAATCACCAGATGGAACAACTCATCAGAGGCGGATTGTCGAAGACTGACGCCAGAAAAAGATTGGAAGCAAAAGAACCTGATTTGGTTTTGGCACGCGACAATCAGATAATTATTCAGCGCCGGTCAGAGCTTTCCGCTGAACGTCAAGCCAACAGCGTAGGCCTTCATTGAACCAATTGGAGTAACGCTTCCGCCGCGCGTGGCGCCCCGCCGGCCTCCCGCACGTCCTTGCGCATAGCTTGCACGCACATTCCGACCTGCGGGTCTTGGCCGACCTGTTCGACAGAAAATCGGAGCAGATCCGCTGTCAGCCCTTCGCGCTCCAACGCGACGCCCAGCTTCAGCTCCGCCACCCGGTTCCCCGTCGTGCGCTGCTCTTCGATCTCTGGCAGGACGACAACGGGAACGCCGCTCCACATCGCTTCCATGACGCTGTTGAGACCGCCATGCGTGACGAAGACGTCGGTTTGAGCCAGCAAGGCAAGTTGAGGGACAAAACTACGCACGTCAATGTTGGCGGGGACGAGACCCAGCGCGGCTCTATCAGTCCGCTCACCTATGGACATCACGACCTGCCATTCCGGCCCGGCGAAGGCCTCAAAGCAGAGGCGGTAGAACCCCGGGTGATCGTTCCTCAGCGTACCGAGAGAGATGTAAACGCGACGCGGTCGGCTTCCTGGTCGGGGCGGAAACAGCCATGGCAACTCCGCGGGTTGGACCAGCGACGGTCCCACAAAGAGGTGCGTGCTGTCGAAGGCCTCCGCCATTGTCTGGAAGCGCCTCGGAAGGAATACCAGGCGGAGCCGCTCATTTCCTCTCATGGCCTCGTCTAGGCTGGTGGGTGGGAGGTCGTACTTGGCGGCCCAGTCAGCGAGTCCACGTCTCGCCTTATTTGCCAGGTCATCGGTGACCTCAGCCCGCGGGCCGCTGCGAGGCGCGGCGTGAAAGGGCCGAAACGTCGCCGCTCGAAGCCGCGCGGCGCGAGCCGAGAGCCTGGCGGTGAGGTCCAGCTCGTTGCAGGCGACCACATCAGGTCTTGTTGCGACCAGCCCTTCGACAAGCGGCGGAACCGTCGCGCCCGCAACCGCCGCCATGAGATAGGGGAGACGCCGGACCGCTTCGTCGCTGGGACCTTGCACAGCCGGCCCACCGCTGGCGGCGCGCCGGGGACGATCTACCCAGCAAGCACCCGCTCCTTCTATACGCGCCCGCATGTCCTCTGGGGCGAAGTAGATCACATCACAACCTCGATGAGCCAGCTCGGCGACGACGGCCAACGTTGGGTTAACGTGACCTATGGCGGGCAAGGTCAGGAAGGCTACGGCCGGCATGTTGTGATGGTAGCACGCTGCGGAAAGGAGGGCGAGCCGGCCCAGGAATACCAATGTACATTTTTGGAAATGTGCAACTCTATGATTTTGAAAATGCAGATTTCCGAATCTGTATGATTCACTTGCAAGGGCGCCCTCCGACCGTTGGGTATCGATCCAGCTAGATTTGCTGATGTGCTTTACAGCTCAACGCAGGCTATAGGGATGCCGCTTTTTTTCTGGGGTGCGACGGAATTATTGCACCGAGCGCTAGATGGGACTGCCTAAATCTTGTTCCTTTTCACCCGTCACTTGGCATCAGGAACATCGCTTCTGCGTCGAAGAGGAATTCCATCGCCAAGGTCTTCGTCCGTCGAGACCGCTTGATTTCGCACTCGCTTACCCTTGTCTTTTATTCAGTTGTGGGCGGAATACCATTAGCGAAGAGTCGATGCGCTCATCTCTTTTTCACGATACTTATTGGGTTTTATCGCAGCCTGCCTTGTGTCCTTGCGTAGCCCCTTTAAGCCGCAGACGGTACTCTTGCGCCGGAGACCGCCCGTGGGTTCGGTATGGATCTGGCGTTAGCCAGACACGATAAGGAGTGGTTTTAGGCGAACCTGGGTTCGTAGGAGAATGAGGAAGGAGAGACCGCCTGGGGGCTCGACGGGGAGAAAGTCTTTTCTCCCTCAACTACCGAAACAAGGGTACTAGAGCTAGAGCGATCCGTGTAATTTTATACGCTAAGGACGACCCTTTTTGCGCCTCGGCGCCGGCAAACGAGCTTTCGGTCGAGGATGTACTGCCCGTAGAGCACGCCGGACGCATATACTTGGGTAGGATCGCACTGGAAAAGCGACCCTTGTCGCGATGCCGAACCCGTGGCTGACGAACCCGGATCGGATCCACTCCACTGACCACCTCCCGCTCCCGCAGGTGGGCGACGAGGTTCCTTGCTCAGTCGGCGGTTCCTTCCCTCCCACGCAAGCTCTGCTCCGCGATTGAGGTCCAAGCCCGTGATCTTGAACTCTCGCTGTCGCCTCACGATCCGTAGCTGCCATCCCTGATGTTGCCTCTCTAGCAAGCTTTTGGCTTTGGGGAGAGCAAGCGGCTGGTCGGTGGCACTCTCTGATGATCTACAGAAGAATCGACGCAAAGTTCAACGATTGCGCTTTCGCTCCTCATTGATTCGCTTTCTCAATTCATCAATTTCAGGCCGGATCTTGTTGCAGTAATCGACCATGTCCTGAAACGCCGTCGGGTACCAAGCATACTGAGGAAGTAACTGCCGGGATGAGGGGTCATAAAAGAACGTTCGTTCGTGATTCAATTGAGGCACAAGTACGGACGTGGTTAACTCTTGAAAGTGCTTTATATCCTCGGCTGCTAATTTGCTGTCCTTATCTACTGCCCGGAGTTGACGAAGCGTACCTACGGCCAGTAGCTCTCCGGCACCTGCTTGAAAGAAGCTCAGGGAAAATGTCGAATCATAGGAACTGTTGATATTGATATACGCGAGTTCCGGCATTTCACCTTTATATAGTCTGCGGTTGAAATCTGTGAGTGCTTCTTCAATGAGTGTTTGCTCGTTTTGCAGATTTGCCGCTGACTCGCCGCAATAATCGTCCAGCCATCTTAACAACTGTTTTCGACGGTCGCTCTGCTCCCGACTACTTTCGTATGCATTGAGGACAAAAGCTGCGTAAACCCCGACGAAAACAATCACTAAATCGACCATCCACTCAGCGATTCTCTTAAAAAAATGTTTTGACCAGGCTAACTTTGCGCTTTCGAGAAAGAAACGAATCCCACTCATCTCCGCGCTTCGATAAAATCCCCTAATAACGGTTGAGTCAAACTGGAAATTCCCCGGAAACACGCCTGCCGGTAGCCGCGGCCCCGAATTGGTTGTTTACCGTCAATGGCTTGTCAGCGCCTTGCTGCTTCTTGCTCGTTTCCGCCTTGTATCTCAGCGGACCTCCGCATACAATTGAACGGCATCAAGCCTGGAGGATGCTGCGAACACGCAGCAAGGCTTCCATTTTCCCATGCAGATTGTAGTCACCCAGATAAAAGGAATTTTTAACGCGATCAGTTTTCCTCAGACGAGTGCTTTCACGCAGTGTCGACTTCTCGTTTTCGTTATCTCTAACGTCCGACCATCTGAATGAAAAAAGCAGCCCTCCTAATCGCTTTTTCGGCTCTTTTGACAGCTCACGCAGCGCTCGCGAGTGATATTTACTTCATCGACAAGAATCATTCGAACGTCGGTTTCCTGATTCGCCACCTTTTCACCAAGGTTCCAGGGAGATTTAACGATTTCTCTGGCCAAATTAGTTTCGACGAAGCCAATCCAGAACAATCCAGGGTAGAAGTTACAATCAAGACCGCCAGCGTGAACACGGACAACGAGGAGCGGGATAAGGATCTGAGATCAGCAAGCTTCTTTGATGTCGAAAAGTTTCCGGAGATGACGTTCAGAAGTAAGTCCGTCAAAGCAACCGGCCAAAATACAACGGAGATGACAGGCGATTTGACAATGCATGGTGTCACCAAGGAAGTCGTACTGAAGGTGGAATTTACGGGTAAGGGCAAGGGGGCCGGTCCGCAGGGGACGATCGCGCCCGGACGGGATCCTACAACGATGGTCTCCGGATGGGAGGCTACGACGACGGTGCGGCGCAGCGATTTTGGTATAACGTGGAACCAAACGATTGAGGGCACGCGGGTCGTCGCAGATGACGTACAGATAGACCTGCGTGTCGAGGCCGAGAGCTTGTTGACGCCGCCTGCACTCTCTCCGGCGTTGATGGTTAACACGCTTGAACAAAACAACGGCCTGCATCCCGGTTTTCGCCGCGTTCATGCCAAGGGTGTGGGTGTCAGCGGTTACTTCGAGAGTAACGGCAGAGGCGTTGCGCTGTCAAAGGCATCTGTTTTCCTTCCTGGTCGTGTGCCGATAATTGGACGGTTTTCACTCTCGCCGGGCCAGCCATATGCTCCTGATGCACCCCGCACGACGCGCGGCATGGCGATTTTGTTCAAATTGCCAGAGGGCGAAGAATGGCGAACCGGCATGCTCAACATTCCCGTTTTCAGTGTCAACACACCTGAAGGATTCTATGATCAGTTGTTGGCCTTAGCGTCCTATCCGGAAACAGGCAACCCCGACCCAGCCAGGTTGCAGGCTTTTCTGGCTAAGCATCCGGAATCGGCTAAGGCAAGGCAATTGATCCGCAGTTATCCTGTCTCGTCTGGTTTTGCTAACGGCACATACAACAGCCTGGACGCCTTCCGGTTTATTAATGCCAAGGGCGCGGCGGTACCAGTTCGCTGGTCGATGGTGCCAGCCCAGCCGTTCGAGCCGATCAGCGCAGTAGATCCCGGACAGGCTGACAAGAATTACTTATTCAATGCGCTGATTGCTAGCATTCATAACCACCCACAGCAGTGGCATCTGGTCGTCACCGTAGGTCAGCCGGGAGATCCGACCAATGACGCGACGATACCCTGGCCGTCAGACCGGCAGCAGATCGACGTGGGAACCTTGACAATCAACCAGGTCGAAAGCGAGGACACCAGTCCCGCGCGGGACATCAATTTCGATCCTCTAGTGCTGCCGAACGGAATTGCCGCCTCGGACGATCCATTATTGGGCACACGATCGGCGGCTTATGGAGTGTCGTTCACCCGGCGCGAAGGC
>JAFAXJ010000460.1 GCA_019241095.1 Verrucomicrobiota bacterium
TAATCCCGGCGTTTGCGCATAGGTGCAGATACCAGAGCATGTGACAGGAGCATAAGCCCGCGACTAACAGTTCTTCTGGGTTATATCGGTGATTATCGCCGCGGAAATGAGGATCAGACGAACCAGGTATCACCGGCTTTTCGGATGCTGAAATCTCAAAATCCCTCGAATACGCCGCGTAAGATTCAGTGCCAGTGCCCCGGTTTCCGGTCCAGCGTATCTGGAGCTCATATTCGTGTTTTTTATCTGGTTTTTTCATTCACGCACGACAGTTCACTGATTGTTTGTCGATTGCACAAAGTAGCAGGCCCTCGCCTCAGTTTCGCTCAGTTTGCTTCAGCAAATAAGAGGATGCAGCGAAACCGCCAAGAGTCCAGAGAATCAGCGAAAGGAATCCCACCCATAATGGGCGTAACTCGGCGATGACTGATCCTGTTCTAACATCCATTCCGGTCGCCGACTTGTACCATGTTCTGATATTGAAATAGGAACGTTCATAATTCTCAATCAGAGAACCTGTAATCTTTTGGTTGAGTATGAAACTGCAGTCCGCAATCCGCTGCGCGGCAAAGCTGGGCATTAGCTGACTAATCGCCAGGACCGAAGGCGACATGTCGGAAGTAGGCACAGTAAACCCAGAGAAAAGAATCTGAGGGATTAACAACAGCGGAATCAGCATCACCGCTTGTAAAGGGGATCGCGCGAACGCCGAAACCGTTAAGCCGATTCCAGTAGCGGCAAAAGCGAGTAGAACAAGGCCGAAAATCTGCCACAGAAATATCCCCTGGGTTCCCTGATTTCCGATTACCAGGGTAAGATAAAGCAGCAATGCCTGTACTGACGTCAGCGCACCCATCCAGAGGAACTTGCTGCCCAGATAACTCCAGCGGCTTAAACCGACCAAACGCTCCCGACGATAGATTGGCAGCTCTCGCACAATTTCCTGTGCGGAATTGCTGCATCCGAACCAAAGGGTACCAATGTAGGCGAAAAACTGCTGAAGCACGGGGTCCTTCGCTGCCCAAGCGACAAGAGCCCCGATGATGACAGGTTGAGCTGCTAAGATCAGAGTGTTCTTGGGATCGGCCCGAAAAATGGCCAGTTGTCGCGCCAACAGAATTGGCAAAGAAAAAGATCGCTTCAGCCTTGCCACCGGCCGTGGCGCAGGCCTCTCTTGCTCTGGTTCAAGGGGCTGAGGAGTTTGAAAAGCTGGCAGATGTTTTTGATCGACGCCCTGTAACGCCTCGTACAGAGCTGAAAACCGCGAAATGCCGAATCTCATTCGGGCCTCATCAGGAGTGCCCTCAAACACCACTCTACCTGCTACAACGACGGCTATTTGATCCATCAGAAAGACATTTTCCATCACGTGAGTAGTACAAACGACCGTGCATCCGGTATCGGCGAGACGCCGAAGCAGTTCCATCAACTTGAATTCGGCGAGCGGATCCAGGCCCGATGTTGGCTCGTCAAGAAACAGGAGAGCGGGCCGGCTGAGTAACTCGACTGCCACACTAACCCGTTTCCGTTGGCCACCCGAAAGCCGACTGATTTTGAGCTCAACACGGTCTGATAACCCCAAGCTCGAAGCGGTGTGATCCACCAATTTGCGAATCTCAGTTCGAGGAGTACCCGCCGGAAGCCGAATGCGAGCCGAAAATTCCAACGCCTGCCAAACTGTCAGATCGCCGTGGACGATATCATCTTGGGGTACATATCCGAAGAGCGATCTTAGTTGGTTCAAGTTTTTGTAAAAATCGGTCTGGTCCACCAGAATCTTCCCGTTTTCGGCCGGGCTCAGTCCGCTTAATGCATTTAGAAGTGTTGTTTTGCCTGCACCACTAGGGCCGAGTATTCCGACGAACTGTCCAGGTTCGGCCACGAATGAGGCGCCCTGGAGAATTGGACCCGACTCACCATTTTTCGTAAGCGCAACCGCCAGGATGCGACCTACAGAAAGACGGCGAACGCGATGCAAATTGCGTCCATCGTAAACGAAAAAGAAGGGTCCAAACTGAATCTGATCGCCAATGACAAGCTCATGTCTGTCGAACCTTCGGCCGTTAACAAACGAACCGGCACGACTCAGATCGATCAAGCGGTAACCATTCGGCCCGCGTTCGATCATGGCGTGTTGCCGCGATACAACCGGATTATTCAATTGAACTTCGACTTGGTCGCTGCGCCCGAATACGAGTTTCTCGCTCAGAGGTATAGTTGCGACCGGGGCTCCGTAAAGAAGGATTGTGCCAGTTTCCCCATCGGCCACGATCGAATCCTTAGCATTTTGTTGATGCGCAGCACCGAATCCGAGGGTAACAGGACCTACCTGAATCTGATCGCCAACAGACAACGCAGTTCGCCCTGAGATTCGTGAACCGTTCACGGATGTTCCCAAACGACTGCCCAGGTCTTCGACAAACCATGCATTTTCATGGAAAAGAATACGACAATGCCTTCTGGACACTTCTGGATGGCTCAGCACCAAATCAACCTCAACTGCACGACCGACAATGATGTTTTCTCCCGGAAGACATTCAGATCTCGGTGGAAGGCCGGCAAGGATAGAGAACTGCGTTTCCACTCGCGTAAACTTAATAGAGGCCGTCAGAGAACTACGGCAACGAAGAGCATACTACCGTTGCTGCATTCCTGCCCTGGCGGGATTTGTAAGTCTGCGATCCATAGTCCCTGACGGAACTGATTTCATCGGCCAGGTTTGATCCAACGGCAATGAAAAAATGATGGGAGCGACGCGCCGTCTGAGCCGCCAAGGCGCGGATATCGCCCTCAAATCGCGGGATATCGGCGCACTATCCCGGAATGCTTTGATTCGCTTCAAAGAAGCTGACATTATAAGTTAACTGCGAGCTATGTTACGATTTCTATTGGCAATGTCGATCTTATGCGCCATGGGCTCGGCGGGAATCGGTTTTCTGAATCGTTCTAAATTGACGTTGTTAAACAAACAATTGGCTGATTCACGTGCCGCCGGCGATCGCGCCCAAACCCAAATCGGTGATTTTCAGCAGAAATTGAAGCAGACTCAGGATCGCCTGACTACTCAGGAACAACTCACTAAGCAGGAGCGAGATACGAGGAGTTCGGATCTGGAAACTACGCAGAACAAGCTGACGCAAGCTACTGAACAGTTAGCCGCGAAAGATGGTGAAAACAAGGCTCTGACAGCAGCCCTGACTGAAGCTGGTCGAAATTTGGAGCAGAAGCAAAGAGCGGAAGATGACCGGCGGGCGCTTGTTCAGCGTCTGATTCATGTCGAGGACCGATTTAATCAGTTGTCAAGAACAAGCGGCAACCAGACCGTTCCAGAGGGCAGTGTTCTTTCTATTAACCGTGAAGCTAAAGCGCTCACCATTAGCCTTGGAAGCGATGTGGGGTTGCAGGCAAATTCTCGGTTGATGGTGATGAGAAACGGTGAGGCTGTTGCTCAGCTTCGTGTGGTATCGGTTGAAACGAACAGCTGTGTAGCCGAGTTTGCGTCGGCTTCTCCGGAGAACTTTGCCAGAGTAGTCGTTGGAGACCAAGTAACTGTTGCAACCAAATGAAGAAGGCAAATTTTTACTTATTCGTTGTGATCATGCTTACGGGATGCGCAGCCGACCAGCCAAAGCAGACCCAGGCGCCGCAATTTGGCCAACCCACCAGCACTATACCTTGGAATCAACCTGAAACTTGGGAGCAGTCCGGGCAATTAGGAGCTATACCTGGCTTGCAGGGCCGATAGTCCGATTGTTCTGAGCGTCCCCGGTACAAAGCCGGTATCGGCATGGTCAGATGTCGAGCGAGGTTGAACCCGGCTTCGGCAGCATTCCGGAAAACCGGTCGGCCCGGAGGTTTGACCCTAGCTGGGGTGACCTCATTGAAACATCAATTGACATTGGGTGGTTGCGGAATCACGGCCCGGATTGCATGTACTCGTCCTATGTTCAAACCTGGCGCAAGGCATCCGCTGAACATATTGGTTCTGAGGGGGGGCGCGCTGGGAGATTTCATTTTGACGTTGCCGCTTTTGCAGACGATCCGAGAAAACTACCCTCTATCATGTATCGATCTTTGGGCTAGCTATCCTGCAGCAACATTATCGTATCCGCACCTAGTCGATTCTATTCGAGACGTTAATAGCGCAGGCTTAACGCCGTTGTTCACACGGAACTCTTATAAGGAGTTCCCAGAACTCTCTCACATAGATCTTGCCGTCACCTTCTTAAGTGATCCGGAAGGAATAGTTATGGATAACCTGACAGCTGCTGGCGTGAGGCTCGTGGCAGTTGGAACTTCAAGAATGCAACCTGGGCGGCACGCATCGGAGCAATTAGCAGACGTTTTGGCCGGGCTGGGGATACAACGTCAGACTTTCCCGGACATCCCAGGCATGCCAGGCATGAGTGGCGCGCGCCGAGAGAAAGAGCGACTAGCGTTCCACATTGGAAGTGGTTCGACCGAGAAAAATTGGCCTTTATCCTTCTGGGTGAATCTTGTGACGCAGGTCAAAATCAGGGAACGACTGATGATATGCGGAGAAGCTGAAACGGCGCTTTGCGCCAAATTTCAGTCAGCGTACAAGGGGCCGCCTGTACAATACCTTGCTGGCGCAA
>JAFAXJ010000572.1 GCA_019241095.1 Verrucomicrobiota bacterium
AAACCTTTGTTCAGATCCGAAATGTTAAGCTTTCGGACGAGTTCTTTCAATTCAGCTACAGCATCAGGCGAGAGGCTAAATGAGCGAATTCCCAAAGCTAACCAAACCGGGACCGCAATGGGATCTGATGCCGTCTCTCCGCAAAGAGACAAACCGATTTGATAACGTTCTGCCGCTTTTACCACCAGACGGGCTACCTCCAAAACAGCCGGATGAAGAGCGTCAGAAAACCTCGTCAGCGCAGCGTTGCCCCGCTCTGCGCTGAGCACATACTGGGTTAGATCGTTGGTTCCGAGACTCAAAAAATCTACATGCTGTGCCAATTGCTCCGAAAGCAAAGCGGCAGCAGGAGTTTCGATCATCGCACCAACTTCAATTGGCCATTGATGGGAAATCTGCGCATCAACAAGTTGATAATGCGCTTCGGATAAGCACTCTTTGACGGCGAAGATTTCCGCCAACTCGGTGAGCATCGGAATCAGGATTCGCACTCGGCCGAGTTTGCTCACTCGCAAGAGAGCCCTCAGGTGGCTGCGGAAAAACCCTCTTTTTGCCAATAATAATCGGATTCCTCGAGTACCCAAAAAGGGGTTAGCTTCCGCACCCGGGTCAAGGAACGGCAAAGGTTTATCGCCACCGATGTCGAGCAAGCGAATCGTAACGGGTAAGTCGCTGCTGTTCAGAGCTTCTAGAAATCTGGATTCTTGCTCCGCTTCGGTCGGTTCAGAGGCAAAGCCTTGAAAAAGGAATTCACTTCGAAAGAGCCCGACAAATTCGGCTCCGGTCTTGCGCGCTTCCCGGATCTCCAGAGCGGAACCGGCATTTGCTCCTATTGCTATAGCAACTCCGTCAGTCGTGATTGCCGGATGTAAAGCGGTGAGAACAATGCGAAGCTTTTCAGATTTTTGCTTTTCCAATCTGCAGCTGATATCAGCGACAGTCTCAGGGTTGGGGTTGATCCAGATTTGACCGGTCGATCCATCAATAGCAACTTTTCCTGCAGCACACAGAGACGATCCCAAATTTTTTGCACCGGCTACCGCCGGTATCCCAAGGCCACGCGCTAAAATCGCGCCGTGAGAAGTAGTGCCGCCCGTCATTTGGATAACGCCGGCGATTCCCGAATGAAAGGCACGTTCAGCCAGTGCGGGTGTTAGCTCTTCACAAATCAAGATAGCTGAATCAGGCATGTTGGAGAGCGATTGCGGTTGGTCTGGTGCAACCAATTTCGCCAATACTTGGTGATAAGCCTCTTTAGTATCGGCAGCTCTTGCCTGGAAGTAGGAAGTTTTGGCATTTTCCTGTTCCGCAATCTGCTCTGAAAGTGTCTTCGCCCACGCCGCAGCGGCGTTAAGACGCTTCTGAATTATGCCGGCTTCGACTTCTCGCGTGATCATCGGATCTTTGAGAATCAATTTTTGCGCTTCAAAAACGCCGAGATCCTGATTGCTTAATGCCGATCCAAAACTCTTTACGCGTTCGTTCTGTTCCGAAACGGCCTTCCGGATTGCGGCGCGGAACCGTTCGAGTTCCGCCTGTATCTCGGGTTCCGAGTTTAACCGATATTCCGGCACGTTCGTGTAGACAGGAGTGAACAGGAAGGGAAAACCGATAGCGACTCCGGGAGAAACCGGCAGAGTGAGGTTTTCGTTGGACGCGACAGTATTTTGATAAGTATCGCCCTCACCAAAACGTGAATCTATCAATGCACGGAGAGCCAATGCCGCTGGTTCAGGATCGTTCCCTGTGATTGTAAATCTGGCGAAATCACCTTTGGCTATCTGCAATCGTGTCAATTCTCCCAAGCTATTGGCTGGCACAGGTCCGCGTTGAGAAGTCACATTCTCGACGAAAACCTCGCAAGGGTATTTGGATATCTCGCCAATCAACTTGGCGGCCGGTCTAAGATGTAAGCCGTCCATATTTTGAATCTGAAGCTCTAGAACTTTCTGATGCCCAGAATTCGACTGATGTAATGGAGGAGCAGTCTCACCCGGACTGGTTTCAACTAAATGTTCTTGTTTTGGCAGCAAGCTGTCGTGCGCCGCCTTGGCAATCATCTGAAGCGAGGCGCCGATCTTGCTCTGAACCGCTGCTGAAATTGCGCCTTCAACCAAAGGCGCAGAGGCAAGAAGCACCTTTTTCTTTTGTTCCGGATTGAGGAAATCTTTAGCAGTTTCAGCGCTTAGAACTGCGCTTCCCATATCCATGAGAACCAGGACACCATCATCGGA
>JAFAXJ010000361.1 GCA_019241095.1 Verrucomicrobiota bacterium
CTGGCCTGCTCCTCATTTTGAAAATGGAACGTAACTTCAACGGAATTGTCGATCAGGGTGTAATCGATTTTGAAAGAGACTCTGCGCGGATATTCAAAGGGCTGAATCGAGTCAGCTGTCAGAAAATAAGTCAAGGTGGCGCGATCAGCTATTTTCACCTCCGGATCAGGAAATCTTTTGTGGCGCAAGAAGCTGTGGTTACCTCCTCTGATCTCATCCCCTGCATAAAGAGTTCGTTCACCTTTTAAGCGGTGAAGATAATAACCCATTACCGTCGCGTGACCTTGCCAGCCCGAAGGCGCTGGATCGAGTTCACCATCCCGGTAAAGAAAACCTATCTTCTCCCCAGCCGCGTTCGTGCTTGCGATGCTGACCAACTCCGCACCAAGGTTTTTCACCTGTAGGCGATACCCACTCTCTAAGTCGGCGATTTCATGCAAGCGATTTTCGCCCTTGTCGAAAGCACGATATTCGAAGCGCATATTAGACGTGTGGCACATTCAAGTAAAGAGACCAAGAGCTAACGAGGCCTGCTCTCCATTTCCAGCCGATCGAAAACTACTGAGAACCCATTACCTTCCGGGGAGGCGGCCATAGGGCCAGCTAGCAACTTTGGCGCTTCAGACAGGTGCGCTGTACGAAACATAGTCCACCCATGATCTTGGGAAGCAAAAAAAATCATGATGGCGCCTGAACGCCTCTCAAGACGAATTCGGGTGCTCTCAGGATTGGCGCGAAGTGGAACTACGGACCAATCAGAAAAATCGCGAGTGACTACCGCGCTAACGTGCTGAATTCCGTCGAGAAACTCTATCCCCGTTTTTAACCAGTTGGTTTCGTCTGCTCGGACCATAATACCCGCTTGATCATAAAGACTCCGATAATCGCCTCGAAATTCGGTCTCAATATCGAAATCACCCTCTAGTTCATTGAAGAAAAAATGCCCGTTATCCCGAACAAAACCATAATGCGTTTTGCGCCAAAAATCAGTTTTAGGTTCGGTGTGCAAGGACAGCGGCACACTTTCTGCACTCCATTGGTTTGGTTCATTAAGCCATCGCATATCGCACCTGAGGAACAATTTTCGATAACAAGCACATAGAAGAGCGTGGCTTCACACAGAAGAATCCAGCTGTTTTTTGATGTTTGCCGTGTGCCTTTCTATGTCGGTTGCCAAGAGTAGATCTGAGACAATGCAAACGCGTTTGCTTCCCGCTGCCAGTAAGGTACGTAAATTCGTGGACTTTATGCCTCCAATGCAGAAAATTGGTATACGGACGCGCTCATGCAATTCAGCAAGCAAAGCTAAACCGACCGGACTTGCAGAGGGTTTAGTTTTCGTAGAAAATATCGGACCATAACCGATGTAGTCCGCTCCATCAGACGTCGCCGCTTCTGCCTGTTCGATGGTGTGCGTCGATCTACCAACCAGACAGGGACGGGCGGCAGCAAGACGCGCTTCTGCGACGCTCAGATCATCTTGGCCAACGTGGCATCCATCTGCATCCACTTCACGCAGCAACTCGGGATGATCATTCAGAATCAAAGGAACCGCCGTTTGCCTGATTACTGGTAGAATAGCTTCGGCTAACTGAATGACCGCCTTGTGTGAGGCTTCTTTGGCCCGTAATTGCAAGATATCAACTCCGCCGTTTATCAGTCGCTCGGTCGTAGCAACCGCCTGCTCTGGCACGATATACATCATGTCTATGATCCCGTAGAGAACACAGTTCTCGATCGATTTCATATTTTGATCTCAAGTGGCTTGGGACTCACCATCCTATCCACAAAACTGGTGTCAAACTCCCCACGGATAAAGGCTGTGTTCTGCATGATCCGGGCTTGAAATGGGATGGTAGTCTTGATTCCGGTGATCAAATACTCGTTCAAAGCCCGGGACATACGCCTGATGGTTGAGGTACGATTCGAGCCCACACAGATAAGTTTTGCGATCATTGAATCGTAAAACGACGGGATAGTATACTTCGCATACACATGCGAATCGACGCGGACTCCGCGCCCACCTGGTGCGTAATACATCTCGATCAATCCAGGACTAGGTTGGAAATTGTTATCCGGATCTTCAGCATTGATCCGGCATTCGATGGCATGGCTGCGCGGCTTGGCTTCTTGAACGTGTTCAGACAAGTTCTGTTGGCTGGCGATCAAAATTTGCTCGCGGACCAGATCACAACCATAAACCTCTTCGGTAACTGGATGCTCTACCTGAATGCGCGTATTCATTTCCATGAAGTAAAATCTCCCATTGCGATCGACGAGATATTCCATTGTACCCGCGTTAACATAGCCCACGGATTCGGCTAGCTTAACAGAGCACCGGCCCATGCGCTGACGCAGGTCTTCGTCCAGAAGCGGCGATGGGCATTCTTCGATGATCTTTTGATTTCGGCGCTGGATTGAGCAATCCCTTTCTCCGAGATGAACCACTCGACCGTGATTATCTCCCACTATCTGGAACTCGATGTGATGGGGGTTTTCAATCACTTTCTCGATGTATACATTGCCGTTGCCGAAGGCTTTTTCCGCTTCAGTACGAGCAGAATAGAAACCCTGCACAAGACTTACGTCATTATGGGCGGGACGCATGCCACGACCACCGCCTCCAGCGACTGCTTTGATCATAACAGGATACCCGATCCTGTGTGAGATCTTCAGAGCTTCCTGCTCGGTTTCGACAATGCTATCGCTACCGGGAGTTACCGGTACGCCGGCTTTGCGCGCATAGTGACGGGCCGAGTTTTTGTCGCCCATAGCAGCAATCGCTGACGCTGAAGGTCCAATGAATTTGATTTTACAACTTTCACAGATCTCGGCAAAGTGAGCGTTTTCCGCCAAAAATCCGTACCCTGGATGAATCGCGTCTACATCGCAGATTTCCGCGGCACTGATTATCCGATCGATCTTCAAATAGCTTTCCGAGCTCGGAGCACGCCCAATACAGACTGCTTCGTCCGCGAACTGCACATGCAGTGAATCCACATCTGCTTCTGAGTAAACGGCGACCGTCGCAATGCCCAGCTCTTTGCAGGCGCGAATGATTCGCAGTGCGATCTCACCGCGATTGGCTATCAGAATTTTGCTGAACACAGCTACTTTACTCGAAAGAGCGGCTGACCGAATTGAACCGGAATCCCATTCTCGGCCAAGACTTCAACAACGACACCGCTTACCTCCGCTTTGATCTCATTCATAACTTTCATCGCCTCGATCAGACATACCACTGTTTCTTCCATGATTTCCTGCCCAACTTGCACGTACGGCGCAGAATCGGGCGAAGGAGCCCGATAGAACGTGCCGACCATTGGCGAAATAATCTCCTGATGCCGTGGGGCATATTCGCCGCCCGAAGCCGGAAACAGTGGCGCCAGAGTCTCAGAAGCCGGGACGACCGGCGGCGCGGGTCGATGTGCCGAA
>JAFAXJ010000463.1 GCA_019241095.1 Verrucomicrobiota bacterium
GGTTGTTACAGCAGGAGGACGCGTACTTGGAGTGACCGCTGTGTACGACAACTTACTCGGAGGGAGGCGGAAAGCCTACGACGCCGTCGCCCGGATTGAGTTCGATAACTGCTATTTTCGTCATGATATTGCAGCTGGTTAGCTTTATTATTATCTACGGACGGAGATGATGGGTGAACCTTCTCTGAAAGCTGAATGCGCGAACGCATTTAGCGATGTTGAGTGCTCGCGGCTTCTGCCTGCAGCTTTGCTCCTTACCCTCATATTATCCTTGTATTTTAGCACTCCCGAATGGGTTAAGTCTCAGACCCAGCCTATTGCTTCACAAAAACTGGCGCCAAGAGCGTTGCAGGATCTTCTAGGAAAACTCGATCAGGCCGGTCTTCAGGATATCATACAAAAACTGAAATCTGATTACCTCAACCCGAATGCAATCTCCAACCAGGAGATTAATGAGGCGACCGTTGAAGCGCTTCTCGCTCGCCTCGGACCAGGTGCTACTATCTCTGAAGATATACCCGTCAGTGCCCCGATTCGGCCATTCAAAACAGAAATTTTGCAAAACCAATTCGGTTATGTGCGCTTGGGAACCTTTTCCCAACAAGATCTTTCTTTGCTGGATAAAGCACTGACCGAATTTCGGACTCGCGGCGTTTCGGGTCTGATTCTTGATCTGCGTACGATGCAGGCAGGGACAGATTATCAGCTTGCGGCGGAAAGCGTTGCGCGCCTGGTTCCCAAAGGCCGGATTTTGTTTAAACTTGTAAGTTCGAGAGGCAACTCTCAGCAAGCTTTCATCTCCTCGCAGGAACCATTGTTTACGGGGCCGCTGGTTGTGACGATTTCACCCCAGAATGCGGGTATGTCCGAAGCGATTGCAGGCGCCCTGAAAAGTTTTGAGAACGCTCTTTTGATTGGTCAGACAACATCGGGCAGAGCAGTCGAGTACCAACGTTTCCCTTTGAACGATCACCTTGTCCTTACGATTGCAGTAAGTGAATTAGTCATTCCGGGTATCCCTCCAATTTTTCCGGCCGGATTAAAACCCGATATCCCAATTGCAATGCCAATCGAGGAAGAAAAAAAAATTCTGCTTTTAGGCGATCAGCAAGGGGTCGCGGATTTAATCACGGACGAAGAACGTCCACACACTAATGAAGCGGCTTTGATAGCGGGCAAAAATCCTGATTTAGACGCTTACGAGGCGGATCAAGCCGCAAAGAAACTGAAATCACCCAAATTAAAAGATTTGGTTGTTCAAAGAGCAGTTGATTTCCTGACGACCGTTAACATTCTGCACCGATGATCTAATCGGGACATTGCACAGTCTTTCCGGCGAAGGCCGCGTATATCATTCTTTCCCCAAGACCAAACCAACCAACAACGACTGAGAGCAGAATGATCCAACGAACCTGCTGGCGGCTGATTTTGATTCCGGGTCGAACCGGCTGATCTTTCAGGAGTTGTAACGTTCGAATCCCGATCAGCACCGGAACCGCGCAGGCAAATCGAACGCGAGCCGGCCGAACCGAAATGGTATAATCCCATCCGGCTTTCAGGTACAGGCTTGCGCGTTCCAGCCAGCGCATCCAATTTTCCCGGACGCTGGCCGGATCTGAACGAGCCTTTTCCATTTCAGCAATCGGGAGGTAGCATCTACTCGACTGGATGTCCGTTGAGAAATCTCTCAAAATATTTACTAGCTGAAGCCCCTGTCCGAACCGCTTACCCCAATGCATAATCTGGACTCGATCAACTCGCGCATAATGCGGCCATTCCAGCAAGCAAAGCTTTGTCCAGAACTCGCCTACACAACCTGCCACTAAATAAGTGTACTCTTCTAACGAAGAATCATCTGGTAGCGCCTGCGGCTCGGATACGAGCTCAAACCGTTCGAGATCCAGCAACTGACCTTGGATGATTTTCGCCAGGACCTCTTCCAATAACTGCTGATGAACGAGGGGTAAAAGGCTTTTCGCACCAACAATCTTTTCCAATGCGGCTAGAAGGTCTCGCTCAGCCCCTTGAGGCTGAGCCTTGATGCATTCTTTGAGAAGCTGCCTGTCAGATTCAATTCCAGAGCAGATCCATGACTTAACCTGAGTCAGCAATCGAGTACGTGCCTCAGCGGGTAAACCGTTGGTATCGGCGATGGTGTCTGAAGCACGTGCCAGCAAATAGCCGATGGCGATAGTAGGCCGAATTTTTTTTGGCAGAAAACGGATGCTCAGGTAGAAAGATCGAGACACGTGTCTCAAAAGATCTGGCTCGAGCTTCACATCATTAACTTGGGGATCCTCACATCACTTGGGGATCCTCACCTGACTTCGTGAATTTCGATCTTAGCAAGATCAGCGACCCCCAAGCCATATGTCTGCGCAGTCTGCAGATAGTTTGCCTGTTTAGAGGCAGGATACATCTTCGCTCCTAAACGCCACTGATCTATTTTTCTGAGCGCAATTGCATCGATAGCAACCGGATCCTTACTGGCATAAACTGTTCCGAATTGTACAGCATAATTGGCATCCCCGACCGGGCCTCCCGCGAACAGGGCCACTAAGCCATCCATTATGGTTAAAACCACTTTGCTTCCCAGACGAGGATCAGCGTAAGTTTCCGGGATGGAAGGGTCACCGCTTCCAGGCTCCTGAATCAACCGTCTCCAATTATCTACATTTTGGACCGTCATGTTGTAAAGAGCCCCGGACAGACCGCAATAAATATTGTCAGAAAGGACAGGAACGTTGATTACCTTTGTCACTAGTCTGGTGAGCACGTTGCTTACGTGACTTTCACTGCTCAAATTATCTTCAGGCGGACCGAAAGAATGTCGGCGGTCACTGGCACTACCGTGCGTTGCTTCTTTTTGAAAGCTCGGGAACCTTCTGCCCACAAACATCAGATCACCATACACAAGCCGTCCTAAAGTGGCCGATGTTACCACAACCTTGGGGTCGTAATTGCCCTCGCTCCACATCAGCCGAAAACCTTCACCAGGACGGAAACCAGCGCGATACAACGACTCTGCTTCGCGATCCCATACAATGATGTTCTGTGAAGGCACTCCCGCTTCATTCAGCCCGCCCACAATGGCTTTCACAATCGCCGGGTGCGTACTGAAAAGAGGGGCCCCGCCTGTTGAAACCTTAATTCCTACTATGTCCGTTGGTTTTACCAAACTAGCCCAAGCACTGCCAACACTCGAAGCTCCAGTCACTTCCATCACCAAATTGTCAACCATTCGACGAACAACACCGTAATCGACATCGTAATCCTCGATCGCGTCCCGGCGTTCTGCCCGATACACAACTGCATGCGAGGGGAGCGCCGGCTCTGGTGGCGTTTCCTGAGGCTGATCCGGCTGAGGAGCAACTGGAGACTCGCTAGGACTCTGTGCCAGGCACTCGAACCAACAAAAAGAGTGAATCAACAATATCGCTAGAACACGTAACACAACCAGGCATTATAATCTCGTTCATGCATTTCCAAAACGGATTCGATCAAGACCCGTTGATCCGATTCGATCACTACGTGATCCGGCATGTGTATGTCCATATTCCATTTTGTCCCAAGATCTGTCCTTACTGCAGCTTTTACAAAGAAGCTTCCGACCGAAACAAGACTCAGGCCTTTCTCGATGCCGTGCTTCAGGAGCTGGATTTGCGGCTGAATCAAGGCCTGATTCTGCGCCCCGAAACCGTCTTTTTCGGTGGCGGTACTCCAACGGCTCTCACAGCCAAGCAACTGGAGTACCTCATCCTTGGGTTGCGCGCCCGCATAGACTTTTCTGATTTAGATGAGTGGACCATAGAGATGAATCCCGCGACGGTTTCTCTGGAGAAAGCCCAGTTGTTGCTCAGGCTTGGCGTCACGCGCGCCAGCATGGGCGTTCAATCATGGAATCCTGAGATTCTCACACGCTTAGGACGAGTTCACTCGGCCGAACAGGCCAAAAGCTCCTACACTTTGTTGCGAGAGGCAGGATTCACGAACATTAATTTAGATCTGATTTTCGGTGTGCCGGGGCAGACTGTTGATGTTTGGCATCGTACATTGGAGAAAACGGTGAGTCTTAACCCTCAACATATTTCAGCTTATTGCCTCACCTACGAGGAAGACACTGAATTTTTTCGGCGATTTCAGGAAGGCGAGCTGATTCAGAATACATATCAGGACGCATCGTTCTTCGAAACAACCATGGCTGGCCTGAGCCAGGCGGGGTTCCAGCAGTACGAGATTTCCAATTACGCCAAACCCGGTTATGAGTGCCGCCATAATCTGGCTTATTGGCTGGGGCGAGATTATTTAGGTCTGGGCCCAAGCGCGTTTTCTACGATCCTGACCGAACGATGGCAGAACGTTTCTGATACCAGCAGATATATCGAGAGTACCAGTCCGGTTGCCTTTTCAGAGTACCTGTCCCCAGAGACCCGGAAGGCCGAGTCGATTGCTTTTGGCTTGCGAACTTACTATGGAGTTCCTTCCCAACAAATCGAACCCGAACAGGCGAATACTTTAATACAAGAAGGTTATATGGAGCGACTCGAAAACCGTTTGCGACTGACAACGCGGGGTAAAATGGTTGCCGATTCTATCGCTGAACTTTTTGTATGACACCATGGGACGTGGTTGTTGTTGGTGGGGGTCCGTCGGGATCAGCAGCCGCCACGTTGACGGCTCGGTCCGGTCTGCGAACTCTTGTACTTGAGCGTGCTCGGTTTCCACGAGACAAGGTTTGTGGGGACTGCCTCAATCCTGGCGCTTGGGCGATATTGGATAAACTGGGAGCAGCCAGGGAAGTGCAGAGATTACCTTATGCAAAATTAGGATGGGTGCAGTTTGTTAACATAGAAGGAGCATTCGTCAGATTCAACTTGCCTGATTTGCACCCGGGTGAAATCGGCATTCGACGAAAAGAGTTTGACGAAGTTCTTCTCGGCAATGCTAAAAAGCAGGGAGCTGAGATTCGTTTCGATGAACCCGTGTTGCAGATTTCTTCCAAATCAGGTTGGGAAATCCGAACGAGTACACGCGTCTATTTAACGAGATACGTTGTTGCAGCGGACGGACGGAATTCCTCAGTTGCTCATTTACTCACTGATTTTCCCAAAACTGTTCCAGAGCGAGTCGGCCTGCAAACCCATTTTGCGTCTGATGCGCCGGCACATGTGTCGCTCGAATTGACGCGGTTCGGCTATCTCGGTTTAGCAACGATCGGCGCTGGTCTGATGAACCTTTGCCTAGTCTGTAGGCCCAAAGATATTGATTCTTTCCGCAAATTTGCTTCGGAACGCTTTCATTTCGCAGCAAACCATAGCTGGTTATCTGTTGCCCCACTGAGCCGGTCGCCGATCCAGAGCTTCAGGCGTAATCTCATGTATGTCGGAGACGCTGCGCAGGTTATTGAGCCGTTCACCGGTGAAGGAATTCTCTATGGGTTAAAGACCGGTCTTCTTGCGGCAGAATCGATCTTGAGCGCTGCTCGCAACTCGTCAGACGCAGCGAAGCTCTATCAACAAAGCCGAGCAGGAGTTTATAAGAATCGCCTCTGGGTCAATCGCCTGGCCAAGCTCTCGGTGCTGCACCCCAAGATCTCAAGCTCGCTGCTCTCCCTGTTTCGGTTTTACCCTGGCCTTCTTGCGCACCTGACAATGAAGGTTGTGGGCGCGTAGCCAATCGACCCAAAGGTGCGAAACCGGGCAAGGCTCTGCGGTGCTAGGCTCGCTCAGCGAAGTATGACCGAACCTTCTTTCGATCCGCAATCGCATCGTTTTGGGTGGCTTAATCCTCAAAAGTCACCCAAAGTGTTTATTTCAAAATCAAAGCGAAAGCCTTACCCGTTTCCATCAACAACAAATCTTGTCTTTCGCAATGAAAACAACAGCGCTCCTTTTGGTAGTCGTCGCTTGGATCTCAACCAATCCTCAAACCGACCGGCTGCTGCAGAAAAGTTACTTTTTTCAGCGGGAGGACGGCTACCGGGACTGCCGATGGTATTGCCAATCGGCGCCAGAAAATGAATTCACAGATCTGCACACTGACAGAGTAGGCAACATAATCGTGTAAAATGATCTAGTGTACCGCGCAAGGGTCTTCCAGGAACATGCTTACCGGAAAAAGGCCAAGGCCTTCCTCCTTTGAGCCACGAGTAGAATACCTTCGATCTGTTCAGGAATCTTGCGCGGTGGAGCCTTGCTTTCCCTGGCTCGCTTTACCGTCGTCGTTCCATGTGTAATCATCCAGACGCGCCTTTTGTAACGGGGAGATTAGGCGTCTTAGATTTGAGAACTATCCCATCGTGAGCCTAGCTTTCCTGTTTGCAACCGGCATTGAGAACAGCAGTCCGACTGTAGGAAACGGTCGTTTGCGTACAGATGAGATGGAAAAATGCGGTCACTACGCGAGCTGGCGCGAGGACTTCGATTGCGTGCAAGAACTTGGCATCCAGTTTCTACGTTATGGACCTCCTCTCTATCGCACTCACCTGGGACCGGACCGGTACGACTGGACCTTTGCTGACGAGACTTTCGCCGACCTGCGCGAGCGTGGGGTGATACCGATTGTGGACCTTTGCCATTTTGGAGTGCCGGACTGGATCGGCGATTTCCAAAACCCCGATTTCCCAACATTGTTCGCGGCATATGCCGGAGCTTTTGCTCAGCGCTATCCTTGGGTGCAGATCTACACTCCCGTCAATGAGATGTTTATTTGTGCACTCTTTTCTGGCCGCTACGGCTGGTGGAATGAGCAGCTTACAACAGACGGCGGCTTTGTGACGGCACTGAAACATGTGGTCAAAGCGAATGTTTTGGCAATGCATGCGATACTCGCGCTGCGTCCGGACGCGTTGTTCATCCAGAGCGAGTCAAGCGAATACTTTCATGCTGAGGATCCTTACGCCATCAGGCCTGCTGAAATTTTGAATGCGGAACGGTTTCTTTCACTCGACCTGAACTACGGCAGGCGAGTGAACAGTCAGATGTATGAGTTCCTTATGGATAACGGGATGACACGGAAAGAGTATCACTTTTTCCTGCGAAATAATCTTCGGCACTATTGCATTATGGGAAACGACTACTACGCGACGAACGAGCATCGCGTGTCTCGCGATGGCAGTACACGGCCCTCCGGTGAAGTGTTTGGGTACAGCGAGATTACCCGGCAGTATCACCGTCGATACCTGTTGCCGGTCATGCATACGGAAACCAATTGTGCGCAGGGAGAGAGAGGCGACGAGGCGGTTCTCTGGCTCTGGAAGGAATGGGCCAACGTATTGCGATTACGCAATGACGGTATTCCCATTGTAGGATTTACTTGGTACTCAATAACGGACCAGGTGGATTGGGACACTGCATTGCGTGAAAATCGGGGCACAGTCAATCCGGTCGGGTTATTCGACCTTGATCGTCGGATTCGACCGGTGGGTTTAACGTATCGGCAACTCATTAAGGCGTGGCGCAGGGTTCTGCCGACCCAAAGCCTGTGCCTGCAATTGCCTATCGAACTGCCAGAGGCAAAGCAGATAATCGGTGACAGCCTGCAGCTTCGTTGAGCGGTGAAGAGGGTGAAGCGGTTCAGTGGATTAAACTAGCTAAACAGCTGGAAGATTAGGAACTGGCAGACGTGAAAGAAGCAAGTCTCTGTCGGGCAACGGAAGTGTTTAGACGATATTGTGGGCTTAAATGTATAATCCCAGTGAGCAACATTCTTTTCTTGCCATTGATTCTGCCCTTATCAGAATGCGACGCACGTTCTTACTCAATGCAGCCCGCCGGTTTCCAAATTGATGCACACAAACGCTTCTTCCTAGCCTTGCTCGTGGCGGGGTTGGTCTTCGCTATGTTGCAAGGCCGCATGCAGATTCCGGCACAGGCTTTACTCTCCTGGAACGGGTTTGCATTTAGCAGCCTGGCTTTAGCTTGGATACAGATGATCTTTTCTGACGCTCGTGCGGCAGTTCGAACAGCAAAACTTCAGGATGTTGGAAGAACAGTTCTTTTTTTAGTCGTCATTTTGGGCACCGTGGCCAGCTTGGTGGCAGTTATTATCTTGCTGAGCACCGCCAAAGGGCTTCACCGAGGAGCGCTTTCCGAGCACATAATTGTCGCATGTCTAACCGTGCTCACCTCATGGGTGTTCATGCACACGATTTTCGCGCTGCACTATGCCCACCTCTACTATCGCGAGTGCGATGATGATCCGGAAAGCGGCAACGGGACTGGACTGATTTTTCCCGAAGACGACCTTCCAGATTATCTCGATTTTGCCTATTTTTCCTTTGTCATCGGGATGACCTTTCAGGTGTCGGATGTCCAGATCACTGCCAGCCGAATTCGCCGAATGGCGCTGATTCATGGTTTGTTGTCGTTCGGCTTCAATACCGTGATACTCGCCTTGGCCATCAATATCGCCTCTGGCCTATTCGGATCTTAGTAATCTGCTGTTCCGTCGTCCATTGCTGAAACAGTTCGATCAATAACCTGCTTCACTGCCAAAAAAAATACTGAGGAGCATGGCTCTGTCGCGCTAAATCCCTCGCGATTATCAGGGGTTCTTTCACCGCGTCTTTACAGATCGTTCCCAGCCGCTTTACGGGTAGGCGACCAAATAGCTCGGAATTGTCGCTACGCCTTGCGCTGGAGCGCCGGTGTCATTGACCACATGATCGATTACGCCAACGCCACCGAGCGAAACGGTGAGCAAATCGTGCAACTTGATCCCAGGCACATCCGGGACCTCGAAGCCGTGCGCAGCGTGAATCGACGGATTGACGTCGAAGAAGCAGTAGCTTCCCAGACCCCAACCCTGGTGCTCCTCAACGGAATCTGCCACCTTGTAAGCAGCGTAACCGTTCACACCGGCGTGAGACCAAGCGGCTTGGTTTGGAGGATCGTAGGGCATCTCGTTCTGGAACATGATAGTACGACCATTCTCGCCATTCCAGAGGACCTGATACTTCTGATAATGCTCAACGAAAAGGCCGTACGCTGTGACGTTATCGCCGTTGACGATAAGGCCGCTGTCAGCGGTGTTGGCCGTCCAGCCCACTCCGTTTCCATGGTCAGCCCGCCACGCCCAGATGTCGTCTATTATTACATTATTGCTGTTTATCGCGAGACTGACGCTGGCACGGCCCGGGGTAGCGCCTCCGATGCGGAAAAACACGTCTTGGAGCAACGTAGGATTGTTCGGGTCGCTTCCGCCAGGCCGCAGGATCGGCAAATACGACAGCAAGCCTACCTGTAGAAGAACCGGTGAGTTGATCGGGCCTGCGTCGAAGATCACGCCTGAAAGCTTTACGCCGGGCACGTTGGCGATCACCATCGAGACGTTACCCCGTCCGGGAACCAACGTGGGAAAGCCGAGACCAAGCACCACAGTATCCGGCCAGAGTATGAGCAATGGCTCGTCAAGGTGGTAAATACCGGGCGTCAGTATCAGGTGCTTACCAAGGGCAAGGGCGATATTGAT
>JAFAXJ010000191.1 GCA_019241095.1 Verrucomicrobiota bacterium
GTGACTCACTGCCAACTCAATGAGCATCTCCGTGGTACCGGCCTGTTCTTTTCGGTTGATCCGGGCGGCAACTCGACAATCGGAGGCATGGCGGCTACCCGGGCTTCTGGCACCAATTCAGTCCGCTACGGCACGATGCGCGATAACGTCATCTCGCTCAAGGTCGTATTGCCAGACGGCAGGGTGATTCGCACGGCGCGCCGGGCGCGGAAATCCGCCGCGGGCTACGACCTGACTCGCCTCTTTGTCGGATCCGAGGGAACTCTGGGTGTAATCACAGAAGCAACGGTGAGGCTTTTCGGCGTTCCTGAGGCAATTTCCTCAGCGGTCTGTTCCTTCCCAAGCGTCGAAGCCGCTGTTAACGTCGTGATTAAGACCATTCAATCGAGCGTGCCCGTTGCGCGGATGGAATTGGCCGACGCGGTACAGATGGACGCCATTAATAATTTTTCAAAGCTCAATTTGCCGGTTGCGCCGACGTTGTGGCTCGAATTTCACGGCTCCGAGGCCAGTGTCGTGGAACAGGCGAGAACCGTTCAGCTTATTGCTTCCGAGCTCGGCGGTACGGACTTTGCCTGGAGTAACAGTCCAGAGGATCGCGGCAAGCTCTGGCAGGCGCGCCACGACGTAGTCTACGCCGACAAGGCGCTGCGAGACGGTGCACAGCTTTGGGGAACGGACGCGTGCGTGCCGATTTCGCGATTGGCTGAATGTCTAATTGAAACGCAGAAGGACCTGTGTGCTTCTTTTCTACGGGCACCGATCGTTGGCCACGCCGGCGACGGTAATTTCCATGTCGGTTTCGTGCTCAATCCGGACGATCCGAGCGAGATGGAAGAAGCAAAGCGGCTTAACGGACGACTGGTTCATCGGGCATTATCGCTCGATGGCACCTGTACTGGTGAGCACGGGGTGGGCTGCGGCAAAATTGATTTCCTCCTGGCTGAGCACGGTGAAGCCCTGAGCGTCATGCACGCAATCAAGAAAGCTATCGACCCCGATAACATCATGAATCCAGGCAAAATCTTCCGTGTTTAATGCAGGGCAACTAGCAAGCTAGGGCGCTTCTCCGGGGGCCTTATAAGTATGGTTTAGCAGGAACGGACCCTCAGCAAACAGAACCGCCCGGTGGAGCGGTCGCATTAGAAATGCGCCACCTGTCCGACGGGCATCAGAATTTAGTGGAACCGTGCTGGCATCGCACAAACGGGTCGCCTCGGAGATTCGAACCTGTTTAGACATGAATGAAGAGCAAAACAAATTGGAAGCCGTTCGTCAGGGCAAAGCGCCGTGGCGTCTCTGGGGACCATATCTGAGCGATCGCCAGTGGGGAACTGTGCGCGAGGATTACAGTGAGGGTGGAACGGCATGGGATTATTTCCCTCATGATCACGCTCGTTCGCGCGCATATCGGTGGGGTGAGGACGGCCTGATGGGCATCTGCGATGAGAAAGCGCGCCTTTGTTTCGCGCTGGCACTATGGAACGGCAATGACCCGATACTGAAAGAGCGACTCTTTGGTCTAACCAATAGCGAAGGCAATCACGGGGAAGATGTGAAGGAGTATTACTTCTACTTGGATAATACGCCTACTCACAGCTATATGAAGGCGCTCTATAAGTATCCCAACCGAACGTTTCCTTATTCGGATCTGGTTGCCGAAAACGCAAAGCGTAAATCGAACCCTTACTCTTTTGAATATGAGTTGCTGGATACAGGGATATTTGCGGAAAACGAATACACGGACGTTTTAACGGAATACGCGAAGAACACTCCGACCGACATCTTGATTCGTCTCACCCTAACAAACCGCAGCGCTCGGCCTAATGAGATTCACGTTTTGCCCACCTTGTGGTTTCGTAACACGTGGACATGGGCGAATGGGTTACCCAAACCGATCCTTCGGGAACTGGACTCGCCCGATCCGCAGGCCGTTCTTGTCGAGGCGACGCACGACAGCCTGGGCAAAATGGGTTTGTTCTGTGAGCACCCGCGCGAAATGCTCTTTGTTGACAATGAAACCAACTATGAGCGGCTGTATGGAGGAAAGAACCCCAGCCCCTATCGCAAGGACGGCATTAACGATTATGTTTTGACTGGAGCTCCAACAGTTAGCCCGATAAAACGAGGAACGAAATCAGCCGCGCATTATCAACTGACACTGGAACCCAAAGAAATCCGGGTAATTAAGCTGCGTTTGACGGCCGACTTAGCTCTCAACTCGGCGTTCGGAGGAGATTTTGACAAGGGATTTTCCGACCAAATAATAAATGCGGACGAGTTCTATCGCGGCATTAATGCGCCCGAGATGTCGGCCGAACTGCAATCGATCCAGCGACAAGCATATGCGGGTTTGTTGTGGACCAAACAATTTTACAATTTTGTCGTGGAGGAGTGGATTCAAGGCGATCCAGCTTTCCCACCGCCTCCGGCCAGCCGTAAGAACGGCCGCAACTCTAAATGGACACATTTCTACGCTGAAGATGTTCTTTCAATGCCGGATAAGTGGGAATACCCGTGGTTTGCCGATTGGGACCTCTGCATGCATACGATCGTTTGGGCGATGATCGATCCGGATTATGCCAAAGGCCAGTTGTCCTTACTGGTACGGGAATGGTACATGCATCCTGAAGGAGAAGTACCGGCTTACGAGTGGTCTTTTTCTGACGCTAATCCTCCGTTACCGATATGGGCGGCTTGGCGGATTTACAACATCGAGAAGAAGATGTATGGCCGTCGCGACCTGAAATTTTTGGCCAAGATTTTCAATCGTTGTTTGCTCTCCTTTACCTGGTGGATCAATCGCAAGGACGCTGATAACAACAACCTTTTTCAGGGAGGGTTTCTTGGCCTGGACAATATTGGTTTATTTGACCGCAACCAGGTTCCTGCAGGAGCAACTATTTACCAGGCGGATGCTTCCAGTTGGATGGGGCTGTTCAGCTTGACCATGATGAAAGTGGCTCTGGAGTTGGCCGCCGCTGATACCAAGTATGACGACATGGCTGCTACTTTCTTCCAACACTTTGTCTTCATCGCCGATGCTCTAAACCATGTGCCGTCGTTGCCGGAAGGTTATGCCGATCTTTGGGACGAGCAGGATGGTTTTTTCTATGATGTCATTCGCTCGCCTTGTGGGGATTTCCAAGCGCTCAAAGTAAGATCGTTTCAAGGCTTGATGCCAATTTTTGCAGTCGAAACGGTTTCGATGGACGCCATTAAGCGAGAAGAGGGTCACGATTTTCGTAAGCGCCTGGACTGGTTTATGAGCAGGCATCCAAAACTAATGCAGCAGGTCTCGGCGTTAACAGAGAAGAAAAGTTTGAAAACATCCCATCATGGAAGGTTGCTTTTTTCCTTGGTAAACAAAGAAAAGCTTCGGCGGCTGTTGGGCTATCTTTTGGATGAGAAGGAGTTTTTAAGTCCTCACGGGATCCGTGCCGTTTCGCAGTATCATCGCGACCATCCGGCAAAAGTCGAAATCGCCGGGACTCCCTACACCCTGGTCTACGCTCCCGCCGAATCCATCACTCATGGATTTGGAGGCAATTCCAACTGGCGTGGCCCCGTTTGGTTTCCGATAAACTTTCTGCTGATCGAATCGTTGCAGAAATACGGTTTTTACTATGGTGAGGACTTCAAAGTGGAATGCCCAGCCGGTTCCCGAAAATTTCTGACGCTCTGGGAAGTTTCGCAGGAATTAAGCCGTCGGCTAATTGGGTTGTTTGTCCGACAAGCGGATGGGACGCGGCCAATCTACGGGGGCACGCAAGCTTTCCAGCAGGATCCTTATTGGCGGGATTTGCTTTTGTTCAATGAATATTTTCACGGAGATAATGGTGCGGGTTTGGGCGCCTCCCATCAAACCGGTTGGACCGGGTTAGTCGCCAAATTGATTCAGCAAACTACCGAGTACGCACGAAAGGCGCCTTCCCAGTGAAGGAGCATCTTGCATGAGGAGATTCGACAAGTGCCCGGACAAAGACGAGGTGTACGCGGAGAACGAATGAGAGCCCGTTGAATGTGTTGCGCCTGAACGCGTCCGCGCTGCAGAAAAAGCTCGCACGGTACTCCCTTGACAGCATCGAAGCCTTCCGGTGCGCCGCTTCACGCCTCGCGAACCGCTTGCAACAGCTGTGATAACGAATCTTTCGCGTCACCGTAAAGCATTCCGCAGTTTGGTTTGAAAAATAGGGGGTTCACCAGACCGGAAAAGCCTTTACCTTGGCCGCGCTTTACCACCACAACCGATTTAGCGCGATCGACTTCCAGGATCGGCATGCCAGCTATGATACTTTTCGGGTTATCGCGTGCATCTGGGTTTACTACATCGTTCGCCCCAACCACCACGGCAACGTCGGTCGAGGGAAACTCGGGATTTATATGTTCAAGTTCGTACAGCTGCGAGTATGGCACATTTGCTTCCGCCAAAAGTACGTTCATATGCCCAGGCATTCGTCCCGCAACGGGATGGATCGCATATTTTACGGTCACACCTCGGTTTTCCAAAGTTTCTCCCAACTCTCGCAACGCGTGTTGCGCCTGGGCGGTAGCCATGCCATATCCTGGAACGAATACAGCTTGACGGGCGTAAGCGAGCTGAACTGCCACATCATCAAAAGTGACTTCTCGCATCTGACCATCTGTACCGGCCGCCGATGTGTCGGTAACACCGCCAAACGCTCCGAAGAGCACGTTCCGGATTGACCGGTTCATCGCTCGGCACATAACAATCGAAAGAATGAATCCGGACCCTCCGTCCAACGTACCTGCGATAACGAGAACATTGTTACCGATCACCATCCCAGTCGCCGCGGATGCCAGACCAGCATAAGAATTGAGAAGTGCGATCACTACCGGCATGTCAGCCGCCCCAATTGGCAATACCAATAAAATGCCGAACGCAAACGCCAGAACCAGCATCAGGTAAAAAAAAGGCTGCACCCCAGGGTAAAAAAGGACCGCCAAAAAGCAAAATACGGTGACCGCGAGGAGCGCCAGATTGAACACGTTCTGGCCTTTGTAAACGATCGGTGTGCCCCGGACTAAGCCCTGAAGTTTGGCAAACGCCAGCAAGCTTCCGGTCGTGGTCAAAGACCCAAGCAAAACTTCGAAACCGAGCGCGCCTGTTTTAAACCCGCCCAGTTTGGCGCCATAAAGATAGTATGCCGAAATACCCACCAATGAGGCGGCAAATGCGCCGAAGGCATGCGAGAGAGCGGTTCGTTGCGGCATTGCGGTCATCGGAACCCAGAGACCCATGGCAAGTCCAATGGTCGACCCGAGCAACAACCCCCCGATTATCCATTCGTAGCTGATAATCTCCCGCTGGACCAAGGTGCCGACGATAGCAAGGAGCATCCCGATCTCGGCCATATGCATACCACGCCGTGCTGATTCCGGCCTGGACATTCCTCGCAGTCCGAGGATAAAAAGCACGGAAGCAACAAGATAGCTGATCTCGATAAGCCATGTCCGCAAGCTCATCCCTTTTTCTCCGATTTGCCGGATTGCGATACCGATAGGCGCTGCTGCACATCCGACCGCTCGGGAACCTTGGGCCGCTCAGGCGCATCGGGCCGCCGCTTAA
>JAFAXJ010000226.1 GCA_019241095.1 Verrucomicrobiota bacterium
AGCCGGCAAATAACGAGTCGCCCACGACCGCTATCGTGCGCTCGAGGCCGTGTACCACGTAGGAGGTTCCTCCGGGAGAGTGACCGTTAGTCAGGCGAGCTTCGATCCGCAGTTTTCCGAGGCGGAACTGATCTCCCTCACGGACGACTTTGGTATCCGGTATGCGTTCCAGATCTGGAGAGAAAATCTCTGCCCGTGTCTGCTTCACAATGCTTCCGAGATCGGCAATATGGTCTTGATGGGTATGGGTGAGGAACAGGTACTTAACCGTCAGTCCATTGCTTGAAACGGTTCTAAGTAATTCCGCAGCATCTGAACCGGTGTCAAAAACCGAAGCCTCTTTCGTCGCTGAATTCCAGACTAGATACGAGTTAACCGTCATGTCCATCAACGGCGTGTTAAATTGCCGAACCGCTTGTATTTCCTCAATATTATCCGGATACCAGCTTTTGGAATAGCTTTCGATTAAAGCAGATGCCTTCAGGCCAAGAACCTCAGCTAGGGCCGTCACTGAATTGCTATCACCTTCGCCTTTTAATAATAGGTTCAATTGTAAAATGTTAATCCCGGCTTTTTGCGCAAGCTGTTGATCGCTGATTTGAAGTCCGCGCTGTGCCTTACCAACAATGTCTTCGAACAGATCTTCCAAGGGAATCTTCATAATGAATACATCAAGGTGACTTTTGCAACGTAAGGACCTTGTTGTCCTCTATACACTTTACGATCACCTGATTGGGACGAATGTCCAAAACTCTGTAGGTGTGACTTGGATCGGTAGAAAACGAGAAGCTTTGGTCGGTTTGCACCTTCACTGGGGCACTTCCAGCCGAAGCTAGCTCTGCTGAAGGACTGCGCTCCTGCGCAGGTACACCCTTGACGAGCGAAAGAGTCTCGCCCGTTTTCGTATTGCGTAATCTCACTTGAGAAACATCAACAGCATTCCCGTCTTTGTCTTCCGTGCTCCGATTTTCCAGTTCTATCACCCTATAGTTCAACCCATGTAACTCATCGCCTAAGGAGACGCTGTAAGTCTTACCGGCAATGGGTTCCAATCTCGCTTTTGTTCCAGTTACGCCCACAAGCATGACCGGAAGGAAAGATTCCTGAATATCCAGTACCGAAATCGCTTTTTCGACCTCAATTGAAGGTGATTGAGCAGCATTGATAATCTCGCTTGGTCGAGAAAGTAGATCTTGATCAGTATTGCTGACCTGGCCGCTATGGTTCGAGAGCTTGGGCATCGAGGACGCTGGGTTGCCCATTGATCCAAAGTCGGCTGGTGACGCAGCTTTGAGTGCCGATGCAGTTCCGATCGCAGGCGTAGAGTTGACGACTGGAGTGGCGTCAAGTGTAGGTGCGGCGTTGGCTCCCGGCGCGCCGGTAACCGGAGGCGTAGAGTTGACCGGAGGCCCATTGAACGCGGATGCACTGTTGTGAACGCTATTAGCAGCAAGGGCTGGAGGGGGAGCTTGGCGCAACATATCGACGATTTGGGTATCACCTTTTTCTCGCGCGATCGAAATCGCCGTAACCCCAGACTTGTCAGTGAGAGTAGGATCTGCGCCAGACTTCAGTAGAAGAGAAACCAAATCTCTGTTTCCCTTGCTTGCCGCCAGCATGAGAGCAGTAGTACCATCGTCAGCCCGCGTATCTACTTCCGCGCCGTAATCCAACAACAATTTCGCAGTATCGAGATGGCCCATCAAAGCCGCAACGAGTAAACCTTTGTTAACTCCTTGGCGCGAACGATCAGCAATCAATCGCACGCACTCAGTGTTTCCTCGATAAACAGCTTTCATCAGAGCTGTCCACCCGCTGGCGTCTTGCAGATTGGGGTTTGCATTTGCCTGAAGCAGCAGCTTGATTACATCCAGACGATTTGCCTGCGAGGCAAGCATCAGAGCGGTAAGTTGGTTTTTGCCCTGATAATCCACGTTCGCATGGTGCTCGATTAACGACTTTATCAGGTTCGCTCGTCCGTTCTGAGCGCCTATCATTAGCGCGCTGACGCCCTCAGAGTTAGGAGTATTGACATCAAAACCTGCGGCCAAAAAGAGCTGGAAAGCCTTTAGATCATCCGCTTCCGCAGCCCGCACAAAATCGTCTCCGTCCAACTTGAGATTTAAGTTTTGCAAATCCCGGACAGCTTGCTCCTTAGACTTTGTGCAGGCTGTGATGAGTGACACCAGACAAAGCAGAATTAATAAAAACCTCATGTAAGTGCCAGATGATAACAGGCTGCGTGAAAGCTCGATGTATGACTTAAGCGAATATAAGTTGCGATCCCTCCCGGGCCACTAAACGCCGTAATCGAAATATATGTGCCGGTCGTATGTTTGGATCGAGCAATACATAATTTCTCGCGCCCCGCCAAACAAACTTTTCATTCGTTAGAAGATCATGCACCTGGAACGGTTCGGTCTCGTTCAGACCAAGTGCTGTTAGCGGAACCGTAGCAAAGCCGCTCTGTGCATTATAAGGATCTAAATTAACGAATATTAGAATGACGTTGTCTAGGGCCTCAGCCGATTTGGAGTAGAACAAAATATTATCGTTCTCGATCACATGAAATCTCAGGTTTTCATATTCTCTCAATGCGCGATTGCCCCGGCGAATTTGGTTCAACTTAGTGATATAGTCTTTTATGTTGCCCTGCGCGTTCCAATCACGTTCTTTGAACTGATACTTTTCAGAATTGAGATATTCTTCTCGATTAGGGATAGGCACGTTCTCACAGAGCTCGAAGCCGCTATAGATGCCGTACAATGTCGATAGGGTCGCAGCGAGGACGGCTCGGATCATGAATGCGGGACGCCCACCCGTCTGGAGAAAAAAGGGCAATATGTCAGGCGTATTGGTAAAGAAGTTTCCCCGGAAATAATATTTCATTTCCGTTTGAGTTAACTCCGTTAAATACTCAGTTATCTCCCATTTGGCAGTTCGCCAGGTGAAATAGGTATAAGATTGAGTGAATCCGACCTTTGCCAGGGCTTTCATCATTTTTGGTCTGGTAAAAGCCTCCGAAAGGAAAATGACATCAGGATAATCTCTTTGTACTTCCGAAATCATCCATTCCCAGAACGCCACCGGCTTTGTATGCGGATTGTCTACACGGAAGGTGCGTACTCCGTGCCCAACCCAGAATAGAATGATGTCTCTCATCTCCTCCCAAAGGCTTCGCCAATTGGGGTTGTAGAAGTTCAGGGGATAAACATCCTCATACTTCTTCGGAGGATTCTCCGCATACTTTATCGTGCCGTCCGGCCGGTGAAAAAACCATTCCGGATGTTCCTTCAC
>JAFAXJ010000352.1 GCA_019241095.1 Verrucomicrobiota bacterium
TGTGAGTCCCTTTGGCATTTATACAAAAGGTGCGCCTGCAGACGTGGCGGTTCAGCTTGATCAATATAATGACCTCTATGCGGACCCAGTCACTTGGTTGAAACAAGGCTGGGTAGATTATCTTTCTCCTCAATTATATTGGCGAGACAAGAGTGCTCAAAGTTTCTCGTCTCTGCTGCAATGGTGGCGTAGTCCAACCGTTAATCCGCGACAAATTGCGATTTATCCGAGCATCAACCTCGATCATCTGGGCGGTTCATCAGGATGGCCAGTAGACGAGATTGCAGCACAGTTGGCAATCGAGTTAACAACCAAACCACGCTTTTCCGGTGGTTTCATCCTTTGGAATATCGGTCCGGTTCTGCGTAATCAGAAGGGTGTATCGGGAGTAGTTGCCCGCACTCCCAAAAGGTAAACCGATTGCGAAGGCGACTTCGAGCCGTTAACGCTCAGTGCTCCCTGCTTTCCGCAATTTCTGTTATATTGATTGTGAGCCTTGAGCTCGGCACGCGCCTAACCCTCCCGTTGCTCACCTTGGTCTCTTTGCTACAGTATTCTCCATGGAATATCTGCCACTAGGAAAAACCGGACTGAAGGTCTCTCGAATTTGTTTGGGTTGCATGAGTTATGGCAGCACCAAGTGGCGCGAGTGGGTTTTGGAGGAATCCGACTCGATGCCTTTTTTTAAACAAGCACTAAACGCTGGAATCAATTTTTTTGACACTGCCGACATGTACTCGGCCGGTGTAAGTGAAGAGGTAACCGGACGCGCGCTGAAGAAATTAGGTATAAAACGCGAGCAAGTGGTCATTGCCACGAAGGTCTATAATCCTATGGGCAACACTGTAAACGAGCGTGGCACATCCAAGAAACATATTCGCCATGCGATTGACGCGAGTTTACACAGGTTGGGCTTCGATTACGTCGATCTTTACCAAATCCATCGTTACGACGCGACAACTCCGATGGAAGAAACTTTAGAGGCGCTCACCGATGTCATCAACCAGGGGAAAGCACTTTATATCGGTGCTTCCAGCATGTACGCCTGGCAGTTCGCCAAGTTCCTCTACCTGGCTGGACAGCATGGTTTTGCGAGTTTTGTTTCAATGCAAAACCATTACAATCTCATTTACCGTGAGGAAGAGCGCGAGATGAATCCCCTCTGTCATGTGGAAGGCGTTGGCATCATCCCGTGGAGCCCGCTAGCACGCGGTTTTCTAGCGGGAAATCGTCGCAAAGAAGACAAAGGAGAAACGATCCGGGCAAAAACCGATGCGTACGCTCATGGCCTTTATTACCAGGATGCCGATTTCCAAATCGTCGACAAGGTCACTGAGATAGCCAAAAAACGGGGTGCAACTAACGCGCAGATCGCTCTAGCGTGGATTCTACACAAGCCGGGAATTACAGCTCCCATAATTGGCGCAACCAAGGAACATCATATATCCGACGCGACCAAGGCCCTAGAGATCAAGCTCAGTGAAGAGGAAATCCAATCGCTCGAGGCCCCTTATCAGCCTCATCCTATCCTTGGTCATTCCTAGGCTACTAGGGTTCAACAAAAAGCAGCCCTCTTACGAAAACGGACCATTTTTCATGTCAGTTAGCATGTGCTAAGCGAAACCACGAACTATTGACTGGCTACCTTTGTAATTAGTCAGACCTCTATGTAACGAGACTTGGTTAGACGTGTGCTTGCCGCAAAAGAACTCAGAGCGCTCTGGCGAATTAGCTATCCCCAAGCAGTGGAACAACAAGCGACTTTTCTTCTTTCAGTTCGTTTATAGTTGCCTCGATGCGTTGGCGACTGAACTCGTTCAGCTCGAGACCTTGCACTATCTCTCGAGTATCGCCTTTTGTCCGAACCGGGAACGAACTGATCAGGCCCTGCTCGACTCCATAACTTCCATCGGAACAAATCGCGACGCTGTACCAATCGTCAGCAGGCGTAGGCGCTACGAGTGAACGAACGGTATCGACTACGGCGTTGGCGGCCGACGCAGCTGAGGAGGCCCCTCGCGCTTTGATGATTGCTGCACCTCGCTGCTGTACGGTCGGTATAAAGATTTTTTTGAGCCATTCTTCATCACCGATCACCTCGGGCGCCGGGCGTCCGTCAATCTTAGCGTGATAAAAATCAGGGTACTGAGTCGAGGAATGATTTCCCCAAATGGCGACGTTTGTGACAGATGTCACGTGCAGACCCGCTTTGCGCGCTAATTGAGCTTTGGCTCGATTTTGATCTAGACGCGTCATCGCGTACCAGCGATCGGACGGAACACTGCGAGCATTGTTCATCGCAATCAGGCAGTTTGTATTGCACGGATTCCCAACGACTACCACTTTCACATCCGCAGCAGCGTTTTTTTCTATTGCCTGGCCCTGGCCGATAAAAATTTTCCCGTTTATATCCAGCAGGTCTTTACGTTCCATGCCGGCTTTCCTAGGAACGCTCCCCACCAATAAAGCCCAGCTGACACCCCGGAAGCCTTCTTCTAAATCTGCCGTTGCGAGGACATTAGCCAGAAGAGGAAACGCGCAATCCTCCAACTCCATGATCACTCCTTCCAACGCTGCCAATGCCTGTGGTATCTCAATCAACCGTAATTCGACTGGCTGGTCGGGGCCAAACATCGAGCCGGTAACGATCCGAAACAGGAGTGAATAACCAATCTGACCGGCAGCACCGGTCACCGCAATTTTGAGAGGAGTCTTCATACTCTGAAATTACGAAGCCGTAAAAAGTTCCGAAGAACAAGCTGCAAATTCGGGTTCGGGCAATATCGTTATCAGCTGCGGCTGCCGGCCGGGGTCTTCTCTCAGACAAACCGTCCCAGGACCGTCGAATAGATAAGAAGTCTACTAACGTTTTTCCCGAATCCACGTTCGATAACGGTTCGATACGCCTCTAATTGTGCCAGATATGTCTCGCGCAATCGCAATGCTAATTCACGATCACCTTCAGTAATGCGCCGCTGGTTAGTTTTCCAGTCCAGCAGCCATAGATCGCCGCCCCTCGTGCCGACTACCAGATCGATAATCCCTTCTGTCCAAGTTGCGATGTCAGCAGGAAAAGCAAAGCTCACTTCCGGCTGAAACCACTCAACGCTTTGAGCGAAGTCGGCTATGTCGACGGAGGTACGAAATAGTTCTGCTTCAATCTGAGCTCGGTCAAAGAAAGGCAAATCGCCGTTTATGGTTCGTAAGAAATTTTTCTGTATTTCGAGACTACCTGACCATGGATACCTTTCTATCCAGTCATGCCACCACCGCCCATAGTTATAGGACGTGGGCTCATCATGCAGTTGAGTGTCAGAAACTTCCTCGTCCTTCGCCAGTTCGTGCGGACGTACAAGGTTTGGAATAGAATGCGAGATCCTTGCAGCAGTCGTAAAATCGACGACGTCGATGGGCAGTTCCACCTCCTGCCAATGCTCCTCAGTAATCTCATCCAGAGGATCTAACGGCATCTGGACCTCCGGCAATTCGCTCAAGTCAAATCCGGCTACCTCTAAAAATGAATTGCGCGCATCCTCGTAAGGCAAATCTGGGAAAAGCAGGGAATGTCGAGCTCGAGTTAGCGTGACATACAACAGTCTTCGATACTCTTCACGCGATCCCATCTCCTCTTTGCGCACTGACCGTTGACTCATAGAATTCCAAATGACGCAAACACCATCATGAGAAAGCTTCGGGAACCCTGTCTGTTGGGAGGTGTAAACGCGCCTGCTTAATCCTATAGGCACCACGATCTCCCACTCAAGTCCCTTGGCCGAATGGCTTGTCGTTAACTCGATTGCATCTGAAGAAGACTGCTGATCTTGTGCCTCCTCTTCTAAAAGTCCCACCATCTCTTCTACCCAATCGTGAATTGGCTTTGAAACTAGATCAGCCTCGAACGCAAGCCGACGCACCTCTTCCAGCACAACCAAATTAGCGCCGATAGCCCTCAACCGGTCTTCGAGCTCAACATTGACTATAATCTGATCAACATAACGTCCAAGGGTCAGTTTTTCGGCCGATTTTATTTGTTCGGCTAATGTGTTCAGAACCTCTTCAGCAGCGCTTAGCTCAGCACTCTTGTTCCGTCGATCGTGTGACCAGGCAGCTAAGTCTGTATCGGCAATCCCAAAGATCTCACGAAGTACCCCATATCGCTCGAATGAGTCCCATGGATGCAGGAGAGTGTAAAGCAAAGCTACAGGCCAAGCAAAGGAGGGCACACATGACCACTTCAATTTCTGGCCACGATAGATGTATGGAATTCGCCGTTTCTCGAGCTGTTCGGCAAATCCCGCTAACCATTCATGCCGCGGCGCCAGAACTGCTAACTTGTTCCAGGCACTAATACCGAAACCTGCCTTCCCGGCTTGCTGAAACCAGTCTGCAAGTTGACTGGCCTCAGCCTCGAACACCTCTTCCACATTGATACTTCCAGGGTGTTTTAGAGTGAGTTTCGCGGCGTAACCTGAGCGTACCTGAATATCCGGTACTAAATCATCATAACGCGGTTCGTTGATGCTAATTTCAGAGTTTTTGAAACACCTGTTTACGGCATTAACTACTGCCATTGAACAGCGTTTGGTTGTCGTGAAGGCCAGAAGTTCACCTCCGTGCCCGGAAGCAAACGCCTGATTGATTTTGTGATAATGGTCGGTCGCAGCGCGTTCATAAATCGTCTGGCGCGAATCACCGACCAGACAAAACCTGCCCGGTGCGGGGGGATCTCCACTTCCAGGCCAGGGTCCGGTGCTGTGTTCCGGGCGAGTGATCTCGATCAGCACGTCGAACATCGACCGGGTCGTGTCTTGCGCTTCGTCCAGAATGACGAAGTGATGCCGAGATCGAATGTTCTTCAATATTCCAGGATTCCTCAACAGCTTCTTACAGAGTTCGATCTGATCGTCGAAGGTGACAAACCCTTCGCTGAAGCTGTTCTGTTGGAATTCTGCTGCTAACCGATTAACAATTTCGTACGAAGCGTCTTCTAACCAGGCAATTAAGGGGGACAAGGCCTGACGCAGGGCAGTGATCAATGCTGCAGATTTACTATCCGTAGTCGGCAAATGTAATAAAGTTTCCTCGTCTGATATGTTAGCTAAGAATGTTTGCAGATCGCGTACTAACTCGGCACGTTTATCTTCGCTTGCAGGATGAACAGAACACTCAATGATCGCGCTTAGGTCAGGCATTGGCGGCAGTGCTTGAATTCCTCGTGCGGGGGCCGGTTGCGAAACGTCTGCTGCAAGATCCAAGAGTTCATGCCAAGTACAAAAACGTAAGATCTGTCGCACAAGGGGGTCTTGCGCGAACCGCATGCTGAGTTCTGGATCGCTGGAGAACCGCTGCCATTTCAACTCACGTTCCCTCGCTGAAGGAATTACAATTCGCTCAGGTAGGCCAAGTTCGATCTGGTGTTCCGTAATCAGGCTTAAACAAAAGCTATGAATCGTTCCGAAAAAAGCTTGGTCCAGCCGTTTTAGAACCTTACGGACTTTAGATCCTTGCTGCAAAATCTCAGCGCGTGTTCGTCTGCGAAACTCGTTAGCGGCACTGATGGTGTATGTCACCACGGTCAAGCGAGGCAAAATATCTTCTGGCTGCCGCGCGGCGATAGTGGCAATCCTTTCAACGATAGCTCGCGTTTTTCCGGCCCCAGCGCTGGCGATTACTGAAAAGTTTTGCCGGATTTCTTCTCTAAAACGGCTTCTGTCTCTCTGATCCGGGGACACAGTGACAAGAATACGGCGCGCTCTCACGCAGAACAAGGTTATGTCCGATTTTAGGAGCCATAGCACTCGTCGGCGTCGCGAGGCGCACCTCCGGGGGGACCGGTTCTCGCGGTCACTTCGGACATCTGCCCGTACCGAGCCTCTCCACCCTTACTACAACGAATGCTTCTGATCTAATACTCGAGCGTCAATCGGTACTGTAGCGATCGGCAATTCTTCCGAGCGGCCAAACTTCTGGTTCGGACGACGACCAAATTTCAACTCAGCTTGCAAACGACCTAGTCGTTCCGACATTTGGTTCAACTGTTCTACTCCCGCAAATCGAATCAGACGCGCGCCTCCCGGTTGAACAAATAAGACCTGGACCTCGCGAGCTCCGTTCAGTTCGACGAGCAGCTTGTAGCCTAACATCTGCAGCCCATCACCGGTAGCAAGGTTGAAATAGGCTATCTCCTTCGATGTTTTGAAGTCGCAGACCAGAACGGTGGCATCTCGCAATCCGCTTCGATCCGAGATGATGAGATCAGTGCGCCCTTCAAGTCGAAGATTAGTTTCGCCCGCTCTGACTGCTTGATACTTTCCTTCTGCTTGGAACCAAAAAGCCGGAATAAGCTTTGCTTCGAGTTCACCCAGGATGCGAGAAGCCAGCAGAGAAGCTTTGCGCAGGATCGTGTCCCACCAGAGATCACACGAAGGAAGGCCCGTTCTCAATTCGCTCACCCCTTTTCTGATCCGTTTCTCAAGTACCGTTCGGACAAGCTTCTGCTCTGCAGAGATCGCCAAGCCAATATTCAAGAATTCTCCTTTGCCACCAAAAGCGTCTTGCAACAGCTGATGTACGACTCTGCCTACAGTGAGTGAAGCGGATCGATAAAACTGCCGAGTGACCTCCCGTTCACAATGGTACATTAATCGGTATGCGATGGTCGCGGGGGCTTTAATCGCCATTTCCAACTCGGAAGGATGCCAAGCGCGGGCCGTAAACCCGGAGAAAGTCAAAAAGAATTCGTCAAATGGCGCATTGGGGTCGGCTCGACGAACATGAATCTCTGCCAATCTTTTGCCTGCCTCCGACAAGGCATTTCGATTAGCCGATTGGTAGCGCTTTACTTTACATTTCGGCAGTTGTTCAGCAAACGCGATCAGGTCACTTGCCGGTACTTTGCTCTCTGCCGCATCTTGCTCGTAGCGCGTGAGTGTAAGGCTTCGCCGCGCATGAAATGCGGCCTGCAAAATTCTCTCCTCATCCAACTCCCGAAGATCAGCAGCCGTGAACAGGAAAAATCCGCGTTCACGGAGCCGAATCCGAGCATCCTCATGTAAACCAGCGCTCGGCGGGCGAGACCAATTTTTATGAATACAATCGGTTAAAATTACATTATCCCAGGAAGCTCCCTGTGCGCGCGTCACCGTCGTCACAACCACCTGTGCATACCGATGAGCGCTTTCAGGATGATGCTCCCTGCGAGGCGCGGCAATCAGCTCGGCAATAAACTGCAAAAACAGCTTCGAAGGCAGTTTGCGATCTCCAAAAAATTGTCCAATTTCATGCCATAACGGTTCGAAATCCGAGGCATCAAATTTGAGACCTTTTATTAGATCGGCGTGCGTAGTCAGCAAACCATTTAGGTCGTGCAGCAAGCTTTCCCAGTGCTGCCTTAGCTCTTTCCAGGTGGCGCAATCTGGCCATGGTTGAAGCAGTTTTTCCAACGATATCAGCCAGCTGAAGCGTTCCCGTTGCGCATCGTCGATCAATTTGAAAGTCGCCCGGTCCTGGAGCCGGTCAAATGTGCGGAAAACCGAACACCGAAACTGGCGAAAAGTGTCTGGCGACCGGCAGATTCGCTCGACTAAGTGAAGGAAAACTTCTGGTGGCGCATCCTCAGCTAGGAACTGTGCTATCAAACGTTGGATCTGGCTCGAAATCGCAGGTTGGCGAACTTCTCTGATCTCATCGGCGACCGCGATGCCCTTTGACATGAGGCTATTCACAATCGCATTCCCGCTGGCTAGCCCATCGGGAACGATAACGGCAACGCTTCCTGAATGACTGTTTAGCAGGCGAGCAACGTGCTCAACAATACCCGTGATTTGATCGTTCCAATGATCACCAATCAGCACCTCCGGCGCTTGGATTCTGTGCTCATGTACTCCTCGTGAGTTCACAACGAAAGACTCATAGGGCCTCGAAGTCGTTCCTGTAGGACACACGGAACTTCCAGCCGTAAGTTGCTCTTCTAAGCCCGTAATCCAGCGGAAAGCCAGGCTTTCACGCCCAAGCGGTTGCGAAATCCAAAACTGCACGTTTGCGGCATGCCTGGCTGCAGCAAGAATCAAGTTCAACTCCAGCATAGATCCTGCATCCAGGCCGAAAACACCCATACTCAATGCCTCGGATCGTTCTATTCGCTTGAGAAGTTCGACATCAGCCTGCGGGCGCCAGTACGGAGATTGAAGGAGTTGTTGCAATGTGGACTTTAACTCGGGAGGTGCGGACACGATCCGAAATGCTTCTTCCAAGGCATTCCCTGACCAGCGCTCATCCTGGAAAAATCCAGCTCCAGCAAGCTCTGCCACGGCATTTAGTAAAAAACCGCACGCCAGAGAATTTGGTTTTGTCGAATGACGATTTTCCTGCGCAGCAGCACGCAAAAGAAGTAAGAGCGTTTCGCGGCCGAAAGAAGGAGTGGGAAGGTTATAAATCCTGTATAGATTCTGTCTGAGAGTCCGAAGGTCAAAAAAACGAACTCCATAAACGGTCCAAGCTTCGTTCAGAGCCTTTCGCCGGAGCCAATTCGCCTGCGCAAAGATCCCGGTAACCAACCAGGTCTCACCGCCACTGACCGACATTGCGCTCCGATGTCGCAACCATGCGCCCAAGCCAGATTCCCAGGCATCATCTACATGGTTGTACAAGTAAATTTGGCGCATAAAGCAGAGCGACGAGGCCGCGCTTCATAGTAGCCCAGTTGGCTTTGTCGCGCAGGTTGCCGCTGCGGTCCTGCAGTTGAAATTCACGAATTTCCCAAATGGGCGTCGACGATGGTCGCAGCTTTCTGCCTCTTTGCCCCGTAGTCATCGAGAAATGCTTGTTTACTTGGAAAGCCGAGCCGAAGGGCCAATTGAGCTTGCTCGAGCTCCGCACTGGGAAGCACGGAAATCGGATTATCGTTCATTCGGCGCAGAGTTGATTCAACCCGACGTAGGAATGAGTAGCTATCTCGCAAGGTAGTTTTTTCATCTTGAGATAGCGCACTGTCGAACCGGCCGATAGCCTCCAGGGTGTTTGGTTCCCTAATCTGATGTTTCATTTGCAGGTATTGCATCAGAAACTCGATCGCTATCAGGCCGCCGTCCCCTGTCTTGAAATTGAGCATGCTCTCGCCTTTGGATCGCTCTTTTACGATTCGTCGATACATCCTCAGAATTTTTTGCCTAAGCTCAGTGTCGGCACCACGCCGCAGCCAGACTTCCCGGATTAAATTTTCTGTTGCGGCGGCTTCGGGACCACGCACGGCACGAGCTTTGGTCAATGCCTGAATCTCCCAGAGCTGGGCGCGATCTTCGAGGTAAGTTCGATAACCGGATAAACTGGTTACCAATATGCCTTTTTCCCCGTCAGGACGCAGGCGGCAATCAATTGGGAAAACACGCCCATCGGCTCGCATCGAGGTCATCGAATGGATCAACTGACCACCAGCGCTCTGATCGGTGCCGATCAAAACCAAGTCCAAGTCTGCTCCGTAAAGCAATTCGCGGCCCCCAAATTTCCCCAATGCCACAATGGTCAGCTCGCTCCCTCCTTTTAGGATTCCGGCACAATAATCAAGACTAGCCTCCGCCAGATAAGTCATCTCTGTTTGCAATGTGCTTTGGCTGGAAAATCCAAGAATGTCAGCAAGCAAGATCCGCACGCCTTCTTCCCTTCGGAAAACACGCATCCAATCCAGAGATTCCGAAATCGGATCTTTTAGCAGTCCCTCTAAAAACTCTTCTCTGGACAATGCTCTTCCGAGGTTTTTTCCGCGCGCAATTTCCTCGATCAATTGAGGTCTGCGAATGACTATCTCGCTTGCTGCTGCGCTGGCATCAAAAAGCCGAACAAGCAATTCGAGTAATTTCGGGTTGGCTAAAAGCGTCTCGAACAGGAGTCCGCGAATTCCATATTTATCAACAAATCTGGCAAAGCGGCTGATGACAGCATCTGGATCTGCCAATTTCCTGCACCACTCAAGCAACTGAGGCTCCAGTTGCGAGTATAATCTTTTGGTTCTCGGCGCGACATGGACATTTGCTGGCCCATCCCGGAGCGCAGCGAGCGTTTTTTTGACGTCCTCATCAGCAACAAAAGCAACTGAAAAGACTGGGTTCTGGGCAATAGGTTCAGCTCGAGAACGAAAGAATCTGTCAAAAATAGTCCTCACTGATTCAGTGAGTTCTGAAAATTTCCCGTTGAAGTTTTCAACAGTCGGAAAGCCTAAAGATCGCGCAATCAGCAGGAGTCCATCGGCATCGGTCGGCAGCGTGTGTGTTTGCTGCTCATGCTGGATTTGCAGGCGGTGTTCTACAGTACGCAAAAAAATGTATGAGTTGCGTAGCTGTGCCAGATCCGTCTCTGGGAAGATTCGAACCCGTCCCAATTCGGCTAGCGTTTTCAACGTACTTCGCTCCTGCAGAAATGGATGCTTCGCTCCATGGAGAACCTGTAATGCTTGTACAACAAACTCCACCTCGCGAATGCCACCGTAGCCGAGTTTCACATTTCGGTGCAGCTCCGAAGGGCGTAACACATCTTTTTCAATTCGGCTCTTGAGCAATGC
>JAFAXJ010000359.1 GCA_019241095.1 Verrucomicrobiota bacterium
ACATTTTTACACATTGTTCGGAGTTCGCTGCGGTATTTTTTCCATTCCGGCTCGGACAGCTATCATGAGTATGCTGCTTCAGGAAATCATGCTTTCCGTTCCCTCGAAACGGATACAAGCGCGATGTTTAGAGCTGGCGATAGGTCATGTGAACAGTTTCCTGAATAGCTCTCCGGTTAACCGTGACGAGAAGCAGGTCCATGGCTGAAACAACAACCACCATCACCAAGGCGGAGCCAACGACAGATACTCAGTTGGATATTCCCTGGAATGTCGTTGTTCATAACGATCCTGTTAATCTGATGAGTTACGTGACAATGGTGTTCCAGAAAATATTTGGCTACTCTCGGGACCGAGCCAAGCGCCACATGTTAGAGGTTCACCAAAAAGGCCGGTCTATAGTCTGGACTGGGGCTCGGGAAAGAGCCGAATTTTATGTACAGCAACTCCATAGTTACTTGCTTTTGGCAACCTTGGAAAAAGCCGAGTAGATGCTAATCCGTCGTTTGCGACAAGACGCAATAGGGTTTGTTGAAATCGAACCAATTGAGGCGGAGTTGCTCCGTCAAGTTCCGGCGGTGTGCGGGGCTACGGATGAGGAAACGGTAAGAAAACGACTATTCAGTGAGCCTGCCGAGGAAACAGAATCGCAGTTCCTCAAGGATTGGGAAGAATTTGTCAGACCCGAACTGCGGCATATTTTTTTCTCTGCGCGAATGTTAGTCGAAGAGGATCTGAAAGCTCTGCAAAGTCGTCCCGGGCGCCACGCACGTTTAGACCTGCCTCTTTCGCACGGTGAACCTTGGCTCAATGCGCTGAACCAGGCTCGGCTTATTCTGGCTTCGCAATACGGATTGACCGAAAAAGAGCTTTCGATGCAGAAAATTCCGAAGCTTTTTTCCCGGCGTGATCTTGTTCTGCTGCAAACAAATTTTTATGCCGCTATCCAGGAGCGCATCATCGATATCTTGGTTGGGGGCGAGCAAGAGGACGAGCGGGTCTAGTCTTATGAAACAGCTGACCAAACTTTTGGGTTTGGTATGCTTCGAGAGACCCCTGATTTTCATCAGGCCTGGTGCGATTGAACCGTCTTCCTTCATCCGTTTCAGAAAAGAAAAAGTCAGCCAATCCGATCTTGAAGCGTAGAACCGACGAGTTAGGCTCCAAGCATGAGTAAGCCTGTTGTCGAAGTTCAGGTCCGTGCAGTTATCCCGACCAGCGGTGGATGCGCGGTTTTTCTCGGCAGCGAAGAAAAGGTTTTTGTCATCTATGTTGATCAAAGCGTCGGGGCGGCGATAACCATGTTTATGCGGGGTACTCAGAAAGAGCGTCCGCTAACCCATGATCTGTTGGCTCATATTTTGCGAGCTCTTGGTGCAAAAGTAGAACGGGTCATTGTCAATGATTTGAAACGTGGAACCTATTTCGCTCGCCTGATCTTGAGTGCCCAGAACGAATTGCAACAGAAAAAGATCGTCGAAATAGATGCTCGGCCAAGTGACTGTATCGCAATGGCGAGCCAGCAAACAGCACCCATCTATATCAGCAGAGAGGTGTGGGACGAAGTAGAGGATATGAGCGAAATCCTGAAAAAGATGGAAGAAGAAAGCTCGCAGTCCGAGGAGATGGACGAGGACGAATAAGGTGTCAAGCCATTGACTCTGATTCTAGTCATCCGCGATAACAATTTTTCCGGGTTTCTTTTTGCAGGCAATTGCAATTGAAAGTTGCTCACTTAGTGTGCCCACGCAATGACTGAAACGTGGGATATCCCTTCCGCTATTTCCCTTTACAACATTGATCGTTGGAGTTCCGGGTATTTTACGATTAACGCTGCCGGCAATGTGCAGGTAATGCCAACCCAGGCGTATGCCAAGTCGGTCGATCTCATGGATGTCATTAACGCGGCTCGAGAGCGCGGCATGACTTTCCCTCTTCTGTTGCGATTCCAGGATCTGCTTCATCATCGGGTCGAGACAATCAACCGCGCGTTTCAGTCCGCAATTGCCGAAGCCAACTATCAAAATGTTTACAAAGGTGTTTTCCCGATAAAAGTAAACCAGCTTCGTGAAGTCGTGGAGGAAATAATCGAAGCTGGCCGGCCCTTCCATTTTGGTTTGGAAGCTGGCAGTAAACCGGAGCTCGTCGCCGCACTCGCTATTCATAGAGATCCTGACAGTCTCATCATCTGCAATGGATATAAGGATCCGACCTTTATTCAGAACGCTCTTTTCGGCAGAAAACTAGCTAAGCAGGTGATCATGGTGGTCGAGAAAATGGAGGAGATCCAGCAGATCGTCACTGTTTCGAAAGAGATGAACGTCATGCCATTGATCGGGGTGCGAGTGCGATTGCAGGCGAAAGGTTCAGGGAAGTGGGCCACTAGCGGCGGTGAGAATGCTAAGTTCGGCTTGTCAACGGCGGATCTCGTAGCTGCAAGCGATTATCTTAAGTCTCAGGGTTTGCAGGACTCTTTGGTTCTGGTCCATTTTCATGTCGGATCGCAGATACCAGATATTGGTGTCCTCAAGCGTGCAGTACGCGAAGCTGCGAGGTTTTATGCAAAGCTGTCTAAAATGGGCCATCCAATGCAGTTCCTTGATGTGGGTGGCGGTTTAGGCATCGATTATGATGGATCCCGGACTGCTTTTGATAGTTCAATAAACTATACCCTCCAAGAATATGCTCGCGACGTTGTCTATAATGTTCTCGATGTTTGCGATTCAGAGAAGGTGGCGCATCCCACGCTTATCAGTGAGAGCGGTCGCGCGATTGTCGCTCATCATTCGGTTCTCATTGTGGAGGCGTTTGGATCAATTGAAAAATCCACCTCCGAAGAGCCTCTGCAAATGTCCGACCTCGATCCCAAACTTCTGCATGAGATGATTGAGACGCAAAAGGGCTTAAATAAACAAAATCGCCTCGAAATTTTGCACGACGCTCAACAGATAAAAGAACAGGCGCAATCCATGTTTGAACTGGGCTTGCTGGAGTTGGACAGCAAGGCTAAGATTGAAACAATTTATTGGCAGATTGCGCAATCTGTAGTCGAACTCTGCAGGGGAATGAGATATATCCCTGAAGAGGTTAAAGAGCTGGAAACCTCTTTGGGTGATCAATACCTGTGCAACTTTTCGGTGTTCCAATCGCTTCTGGATCACTGGGCGTTGGGTCAACTGTTTCCAATTATGCCTGTGCACCATCTGGACGTACCGCCGGACAGGAATGCGACTCTGGTCGACATAACCTGTGATTCGGACGGTAAAGTGAACAAGTTTATCGATCTGCAAGACGTCAAGGACACTCTGCCGCTGCATCGCATCCAGCCAGGCCAGCCCTACTACCTAGGTTTTTTTCTGATGGGCGCTTACCAGGATATCATGGGCGATCTTCATAACCTGTTTGGGCGCGTGAATGAAGTTCACCTGTTTCTTGATGATGAAGAGGAATCTGGTTGGTACATTGAAGAGGTCATTGAGGGTAGTACGGTAGGTAGCGTTCTGGGCCTGACTCAGTGGGATAAGCACGAATTGATCCGATCGGTCAAAGCGCAAGTCGACGCAGCAATCAAATCGAATCGACTGAAGCCGACCGAAGCTATGCGGTTGTTGAATGAATACGAGCGTGCCCTCCGAGGATACACCTATTTGAGTTTCCAGAATGGCGTCCAAGATGGTTCGCGCAATTAGATAGACTCCTTTTCCGCAACGTACTGGCGAGCAAGGCTCTGCCGCGCCAGGAGGCAGATCTAGATCAAGGTCTCTCATCGCGCTCAACAAAGCGGCGACTTGGCATAAACGCCGTAACGTACATTCTGAAGGACCCTTGCTCTTCGAAAGGGTCCTAGCGCGGCAAAGCCTTGCTCGCCAGGCATTGACGTTATCCGCCAAATAATTTCCTGAGTGAGCGCATAACCCGGTTACCGAAATCGCCCTGATTGCTTGGGGGCGGTTCGGCCGGACCGGTCTGGGAATTTGGCTGTTCCAGTTCTCCGTGTACAGGGCAGGACCGCGAGGGTACAAGGGATTGTGGAAGCGTAATGGCGTAAGCAGTGCCTGCAGCGGCGCAATTGTCAGTGGCAATCAGATTTGATAACGAACAAAGGCGCACGTTAACCAAAGGTTCTGAGGATTGAAAACTCCCGTCCGGGTATTTATCTCGCGCTGCATTTTCTATAAACCGCACCCAGATCGGGAGAGCAAGTGTTGCACCGTAACCTCTCTCTTCCACGGGCTTGGGCTGATCAAATCCAACCCAGACCCCGCAAGTTAACGAATTGGTAAATCCTACAAACCATGCGTCTTTGTAATCGTCCGTGGTACCAGTCTTCCCCGCGGCATAGCGATTGAGGCCTAGCGTTTTCGCAGATGCAGCAGTACCTCGTTCAATTACGCTATGAAGAGATTGCGTTACGAGCCAAGCAACGGCAGCCGATAAAACCTTTTTCTCTGCAGCGTGTTGTTGGAAGATGATCTTACCCTCTGAATCATCGATTCGTTCAATCAAATAAGGCTCTTTTCGGACACCCCGGTTCGGAAAGATAGAATAAGCTGCCGTTACATCCTTAAGATCTGATTCGAAAGCGCCAAGGTATGAGGCTGGATAATTGGGGATGGAATGCGCAAATTCACTACTTTGACCCAACTGTATTACTCGATCCAGGGTTGCGAGCTCTCCGACTCTGACGGTCATGATATTACGAGAGAAAATCAGCCCGTCGCGTGCCGGCAACGTTCCTCGGCTTGTCCGGTCTGAATTGCCCGGACTCCATTTGGGCGCTGACTCGATTTCGCCCTTCAAAAGCGGCGTATCACTGATGGCAGCACCCGGCATCATACCTCTCGCAAATGCGGCCGCATAGACGAATGGTTTAAAGGTTGAACCAACCTGACGGTTAGCCTGCAGTGCGCGATTGAATTTGCTGTCCCGATAGTCACGACCGCCTACCAACGCGCGAATACCACCAGAACGATTGTCAATAGCTAACAATGCGCCTTGCAGATAGTCAGTTTGCTGTTCAGCAACTCGTGCATCCGCGCCATAGCTCTCCTTTTTTGGATGATCGTAGTGTGGCTGTTTCTCAATCTGGGAAAGCCGTTCTTCCACGATCGATTCAGCGGCTCGTTGCAGGTTTTGATCCAGAGATGTGTAAACCTTCAGACCGCCGCTATCGATCTCATCCTGGCTGACCAGCCCTTGCAGTTCTCGGTAAAGCGCTTCCATCGCATAATTTTGCTGCGGAACTGCCGGACGTCTGGTTTGAACCCTGACCGTGCTGTTTTTTGCTGCAGCAGCTTGTTTAGGCG
>JAFAXJ010000443.1 GCA_019241095.1 Verrucomicrobiota bacterium
TGCCGTTTTTTGTTTTCCTTTGACCTCCACTTATTATGATAACCCTATTCGGGCAGCGCCTCTGATCTGCGCCGGTCTGATTGGTTACAGATCTCTTGTGATGGCAGGCAGTGCAGCTGTCAGAGTGGGTCTTTACGGGTTCGGAGCCGCGGCGCATATCATCGCACAGGCGGCAATCTATCAGCGTCGTACTGTCTATGCTTTTACCCGGCCGGGGAAGTATCAAGATCAGGAGTTTGCAAAGAATTTGGGAGCGGTTTGGGCTGGCGCCTCAGACGAACTTCCGCCCGACCAGCTCGATGCAGCACTTATTTTTGCTCCGACTGGCAGTCTCATCCCGATGGCGTTGCGCGCAATCAGGAAAGGTGGACGAGTCGTTTGCGGCGGTATTCACATGAGCGATATTCCATCTTTTCCGTATTCGCTTTTATGGGAAGAACGCCAAATCCATTCAGTCGCGAATCTTACGCGTAACGACGCTCACGATTTCCTTACTCTGGCGCCGAAGGTGCAGATAAGAACGGAAACAGAGCCCTTTCCAATGTCACGAGCCAACGAGGCGCTGGCGAAACTACGCAGCGGGCGGGTTCTGGGAGCGATAGTACTGGTTCCGGATTGGTAGGGTTGTAGTGCAGAACGTAGGAGCCGGGAGCCGAGGGAGTCAGGCTTCGAGATACTAAAGAGAATAGAACCTCCAAAGCCAAACCGGGTCGTGTCCGCTTTTCTGTATGCGAGCCGATTTTTGCTTTTGCTTGCTAACAAATGAAAGAGTCGTTTTGATGCCCTGACAACCCTGCCGAGATCCAGACCCGTATCTTGCATTTGCGCTACTCTGGAGCTGCCTGCCAGCTTAACCAACTGCATGACGCGTTGCTCGCTCGATCAGGCGCCCTTAAAGGGATGCTGCGCCGGTTTTGTTCGGAGTTTCCCCGCTATGGTGCTGGGCCAGATCTCGGCGTCCATTGTTACGCCCCCCTCTGGCTCCTGACTCAAGATCCTAATTAGCCAGCGTCGTCTCCCCTTGTTCAAAAACTTCAAATACCTCTTCCGGATCATTTGCCGACATCAGTTGGGCGCGCAGCTGTGCGTCGCGCAACACCCGCATCAAAAAGCCCAGCAGTCGAGGATATTCTGCATCCATTGTCTCAGGTATCCCGATCAGGACAATGAAATAGATAGGTCCCTCCTCGTCATGAACAGGTTTTGCTAATCTCCCGAAAGCAGTTACCATCTCCGCCACCATTTTAGTCCTCACATGCGGCAACGCAAAACCGTGCCCTTCTCCAAGCTTCGCTCCATCATCGCCGCCCAGCAATGCAAGTGAAAATTGCCGCCAGGAAATGATCCGCGCGTCTGACTTTAATGTTTCAGTTAATTGCGCGATTGCTTCACGCAGAGAGTCTGCGTTGATATTTAGCAATACATGATCCGGAAACAAAACTTCTCGTAGTCGAGTCATATCGCGCTGCCGCTCCATCGCAACTTTGTACCCAGAATCTCGGCAAACGAAAGATCGTTTGGAAATAGCAAAGGGAGCTTCTCTTCAGCGGCCTGCACCGTTACCCAATCACTCTCTAACAAGTTGATCGATTCCTGACCGTCGATATTCAAATTAATCTGGAGCGCCCCGCCATGGCAGCGCAGCCGAATTACCGAGCGGGTTGAAACGATGACGGATCGGTTCGTAAGCACATGAGGACAAATCGGCGTTACCACAAAGACCCCAGAGTTAGGCATAACAATCGGACCTCCCGCCGAGAGAGAATAAGCAGTGGACCCGGTAGCTGTTGCGATAATTAGTCCATCCGCGTTGTACTCCGTTAAGAGATTCTGATCGATATAGGATTCAATTCGAGTCAGCCGCGAACCGTCGCCTCGAGTCACAACGACATCATTTAAGCCGGTTCGTGAGAGGATGGTTTCACTAGATCGTTTCACTGAAGCGGTTAACATTGTGCGTTCGTCTACTCGATAATCGCCAGTTGCTATGGCCCTTGCCGCCCGAGCGTACTCGGGACCGCCAAAGGAAGTCAGAAAACCAAGTGAACCGAAGTTAATGCCCATAATTGGTTTTGTCTTCCCTTTTAGATCCCGAACCAACCTTAGAAGGGTTCCATCTCCTCCCATTACGATGAAAAGGTCTACGCGATCATGGAGTTCCGCGACCGGATGCCCGGTCATGCCAATGAGCCGGGCGGATTGCTCTTC
>JAFAXJ010000491.1 GCA_019241095.1 Verrucomicrobiota bacterium
TACCAGGCCGCCAAAGAAAAATTTCGCACAATGGGCAGGATTCAGCGCCGGCTTACGCGAGAAATGAACGAATTGATCAGTCAGGGCCATCGCTTGGTTGATCCGCTGACATGGGTGAAACAGGAACCAGCGACCGAGGTGGAGCTCGGAACTGTTGTTGAACTCGAACAAGAAGGAGCAAGAGAAACGGTATTAGTTGCGGGAGCACGCGACCATCACCTACCGGCAAATGGCCAAATCATTCCGATACCTTACTGTTCTCAGCTCGGAACAGCTTTGTTGAGGCGTCGGCCAGCGGATACTTTCGCGGCCAATATCAATGGGCATAAGCAATGCATCACCGTGATGAAAGTTCGTCGCCCGACTCGTGAAGAAGTCCTGGACATATTTCCTATTCTTGGCGAATCAGCCGGACAACAGCGCAATTGAGGATTTTTGACGTACGATTACCGCAAAATAACTTCAACGGCGCGTGCGAAAGCAGTTTCCGGCGCGCCTTCCGGGCTGACTATTTTCGATGCTGCTTTAGCGAGCGGATTGCCATGGTTCATGGCAACTCCCAATCCAGCCCAATGCAACATGGGTACGTCGTTCTCGCCATCGCCGAACGCCATCGTCTCTTCAGGACTGATCGAGAAAGTTGCGGCGACCTTGGCAAGAGCCGAGGCTTTACTGATGCCTAAAGGCATAAATTCAAGGTTCTCAGCCTCCGTAGACAAGATGTCCAGCTGTCCTTTGTACTTAGCGGTGAGATTTGGGCGGACCGATTGAAGCAAGGGCGGGTTATCGTACCAAACAATTTTCAGTGCCTCTGAACCATGGAGTTCGTGAAGGGTCGGTAGAATTTCAGCTTTTTCACCCACACGCGACTCGTAAAGATCTATCCATTCATTTCTCATCTGTGAGACGAAAAGATGATCTAAATGGTAGTAGATGGCGGGGATGCTCTTACTCTCGGCGAGATCGACTATCTCGGAAGCCAGTTTCTCGCTGAGCAGATGCGATTCTACGATCTGACCGGTAATCCCGTCTCGAATCAGTCCGCCTTGACAGGCTATGATCGGGCCGGTCAGGTCAAGTTCTCGCTGAAATCGTATGCTATTCTGGTGCCGTCGTCCGGAAGCAATAATGATTTTTACTCCGCGTTTGTGAAGGCGATCCACAGCGGCTCGATTTTCGGGTGAAATCGTTTTGTCGGGCCCGAGCAAAGTTCCATCCAGGTCAATGGCCGCCAACCGATAGATGAAACGCGTCCCCTCTGGCATTGACTCTGAAAGCATGGTTATGACTTAGAGTTCTGAAGGCATGAAATCAAGAACCCAGGCCAGCGACAGGCGTCAGAAGAAGATGGTAAACTGGTATTGTTATCGTAATCTTTATACTCGGGAATAGTGGCCGCGCAACCACACACCTCGGGAGCCGTTCACCCAATTGGATTCCGTTGAAAATTCGAACATTTACACCATGCAAATACGCTTCTGACATATGACGATCATTGGAATCTACGGTTATGGACCTACTACGGATCAGTTCTGGCTCAACAATCCTTCTAACAAGCAGATCACCGAGATCGCGCTCCGTACGGGAGGCAGAACTTATTCCTTAAATCAAAAACGTAGTGCGATCAATCACCTGTTCAGAGTAGCCCGGGGCCGGTGCGATGAACCGCTGTTGCTTTTCGGATATAGTCTTGGCGCTTGCCAGATATTGGATATTGCCAGGATACTTACACGTGTCCTACCCACCCGACCTCCGCTTTATCTTATTGGTATTGATCCAGTTTGTCTGATTGGTGAACTTATTGTGCCAAAAGGAGTAACGCGTTACACCTGCTGGTACCAAGAGAATGGTGGCGGACGCACTCTCCGCAAATTGGCGTCTCTGCGGTTTTCGACCTTGGATGGAACACCGTTTCGCGGCCCGGGAGGGAAAAGCATCAAAGTGACTGATGATCCTCAAACAAAGCTTCCCGTAAGTCACGCAGCGATGCCCTTTTTCGTCCGGGAACAAGCGGTTGCTGAGATCACCCAATTAGCGGGTGATCCAGAAAAATGATATTGGTTCATGGTGCAGCAAAAGAATAGCTCTTTGCCCGGGCGCTTGGATCGAGCAGCAGATCTCAGGAACGATACAGACTTTCTTACGTCGAAACTGAGTTGTGCGCGATTTGTCCCGGTTTGGAAAGGTTTAAATCTTTTTCAAACAGCCGCTCCCCAAACGCCGATCTTGCTCGATGCTATCAACCAGGGGCAGAACCTTATATTTCTGGGTTTGGACCAAGAGGGCAATGGGTTGTTTGCTGTCCACCTCAGATCCGAGTTGACCGAGGAAGAAGCCCTTGCTGCGCTCCGACTTAATAGGGAAACCGCCCAATTTATTCACCTGCGGCATTTTACAGGTTTATTGAACAGTGAAGAGCGCGCTCTTCTATTCTACTCGCGTTCGATGGGGCTGTGGCATGAAAATCAGGCCTTTTGCAGTCGATGTGGGGCTAGAACCTATCAGGAGCAGGGCGGACACATTATGGCTTGTTCTAATCCGAGTTGCGCTGCTCAACATTTTCCAAGAAGCGATCCTGCCACCATCATGCTAGTGCATGATGGCGACAGTTGCCTGCTTGGACGTCAGCCGAGCTGGCCCGAGGGCATGTACTCTACTTTAGCCGGCTTTGTGGAGGTAGGCGAAAGTGTCGAAGAAGCTGTCGCACGGGAAGTACAGGAAGAGAGCGGTATTATTGTGACCAATATTCGCTATTTTGGTTCGCAGCCGTGGCCATTTCCTCAATCGCTTATGCTGGGGTTCTTTGCGGAGGCGGCTTCTCGCGATATTGTCCTGGGTGCCGAACTCGAAGACGTTCGTTGGTTCACCATAGCAGAAACCAAGCAGCTTTTGAATAGGCTGGAGGGCAGGTTTCGCCATCTTGACACGATCGCGCGCCGCCTGATCCGGCATTGGCTAGAGTGCACAAAACTAAATGACAGGTAACACATTCGCGAGTGCGATACTCTTCAGCGACTAACAAAAGAACTCGATGGACAATCACGAATGTGACGAGTGGGAGCAACTATATCGCTCCGGCGATATGCCCTGGGAAAAAGGGTATGCGGCTCCTCCGTTGCTTGAATGGTTGGATCTGCATGGTCCTTTGACCGGAGATATTATCGTTCCTGGTTGCGGCTATGGACACGATGTCCGTGCCATCGCTGCTCGCTCTAGAAATGCTAATGTCGTTGGGTTCGATATTTCTCCCACCGCAATTGCCGAAGCGAGGCGCTTCCCAAAGATTGGCAACGAGAGTTACCAGGTCCGAGACCTTCTCGATTTGAGTAACGATCTTTACTCCACGTTCGATTGGGCAGTTGAGCACACCTGCTTTTGCGTTCTGTCGCCAGAACACAGGTGCGATTACGTCACGAGAGTCGCAAGCTTGTTACGCAGCGACGGTCTGTTGTTAGCAATATTTTTCCTTTATCCGTGGGATCCTGGAGAGATGCCGGAAGCTGGCGGTCCGCCATTTGGAGTCACGCCGGACGAACTAAATCGACTATTTGGGTCAAGGTTCCAGGTAATTGAGGAGATTCATCCCAAAACCGCGTATCCCGGCCGGCAAGGGAAGGAGTTAATACGGTTGCTTAGGAAGCATCAAACCGTTTGAGATTAGGAATATCTAATTCGATGGTTCTGCCATTTGCGATAGACCACCGTGTACGACACCCAGCATTTTTGCCATTCCGGTTTTGCTCGTTTGAAGGTCGATGCCTGCCTGAAATGCTGTGACGTTCAGAAGACGGTCGTGATATTTCCGCAAAGTTGTGCGATGGCCAACGCTGATAATAGTGGGCCGCCAACTCGCTTCACAGAGTAGCTGGTATAGCTTCAATTCGGACTCTTCGTCGAGTGCCGACGTTACTTCGTCCAAGAGTATGATATCCGGCTCTGAAAGGAAAATCCGAGCAAAAGCTAGTCTCTGTTGTTCTCCTAGCGAGAGTCTTTGGAACCATTGGTCTGCGTGATCCAGTTCGGTAACGAGATCTGCCAACCCGACGTTCATCAGAACAAATGCAAGGCGGTCCTTACTATCATTCTGCTCACTAAGATTCGGGTAAAGTAAGGCTTCTGCTAAACTGCCGAGCGGGATGTAAGGCCGTTGGGGAACGAAGAGCGTACTCTCTTCAGCTGTTCTGATGATTCCCGAACAGAAAGGCCATAAACCGGCGATCGCACGGAGCAGCGTACTTTTACCGGCGCCAGTCGGACCCATGATTAGCATGCGTTCACCCTGGCTGAGGTCAAAGCTGATCTTGTCCAGCAGAATTTCGCCGTCCGGGCGACACACAGTAAGATCTCTGACGTTCAGTATTCCCGGAATGAGAGGGGGAGTGATGCGTTGAGCATTTGCTTCTCGCGCATGGATGGCCTGTAGATGCTTATCGAAACCGCTAAGCCGTTGGACGACT
>JAFAXJ010000683.1 GCA_019241095.1 Verrucomicrobiota bacterium
AGCTATTACGCGAACACCCGCAATCTGCGCCGTCTTCTTACTGACCTCACCTAACAATACTTTCGTCGTTCGTTTTCGCTCATTCCAGGCCTTGGTTACCATGCCGGAGAACCCGGGGCCAGGAATTGGCGTGACCTGGAAGGTCTGGGCTGTTTCCGGAAATGACTGAAAGACATTGTTGATCTGCTTCGCAAACAGCATCGTCTGATCCAATGTGGCGTCCGGCGCTGACTGTACGATGCCGAAAATGACTCCTTGATCCTCGGTCGGCGCGGCCTCCTGTTGTGACATACTCCAAAACACGAATATCAGCAGAATAACAATAACATCGAGTGTGACGAACACCGGCCAGACTCTCAGAGAGGCAGTTAGTAAGCTGGTATAAACTCCTCGCAAAGAATCGAATCGACGCGTAATCCAGCCGGCAAAGCCATCTTCGGTGAATCCTGGTTTCAGCAACTTCGAAGACATCATCGGCGACAATGTCAGTGCAACGATGCCGGACACCAGCACTGCGCCAGCGAGAGTGAAAGCGAATTCCCTGAACAAGGTACCGGTTAAGCCGCCCTGGATACCAATCGGAGCATAAACCGCGGCGAGCGTAATAGTCATCGCAATGATGGGTCCGAAAAGCTCGCGACCTCCTTTGAGTGCAGCGTCGAAAGGGTGCATCCCTTCCTGGATGTGCCTTTCAACGTTCTCCACCACCACAATGGCATCATCTACGACCAGTCCTACCGCTAACACGATCGCCAAAAGCGTTAACAGGTTTAAGGTGAAGCCGCAGATTAACATGATAAATAGCGCCCCGATCAAAGATATCGGGATTGCAACAATCGGTATCAAGACCGCCCGCAAAGAACCCATGAACAAAAAGATGACAATCATGACAATGATCAGGGTTTCGATCAGGGTCTCGGTTACATCATGAATAGCACTGTTGATGTACTCCGTACCGTCGTAAGGAATATTCAAATTCATCCCAACTGGCAGCTGTTTGCTAATGTCAGGAAGAGCAGCCCGCACCAGCTTAATTACATCTAACGCGTTAGATGTGGGCAGAACAAAAATTCCCATGAATGTCGCGGTTTTCCCAGAGAATCGGACATCGGAATCATAGCTCTCTGCCCCAAGCTCAACTTCGGCAATATCGCGCATTCGGACGATAGCGCCGTTCGACTGTTTGACAGCAAGTTGCTTAAACTCATCAACGTTCTGCAAATCAGTATTGGTCACCAAATTGATCAGGGTCATCGAACCCTTTGTCTGTCCGGGCGTGGAGAGATAATTGTTTGACTTCAGAACATTCGCGACGTCACTCGGACTCACATTGAGAGCAGCCATTCGATCCGAGTTGAGCCAAAGCCGCATAGCGAAGACTCGGGCTCCAAGAATTTGCGCCTGTTGCACGCCATTGATCGCTGAAAGCTTTGGCTGCACAACACGGGTCAGATAGTCAGTAATTTGGTTCCGATCCAGATCATTGGAGTAGAAACTCAAATACATGGATGCGAACTGATTGTCGGTCGAGGTGATTGCGATCACCGGCAACTGGGCGTCCGGAGGCAACTGGTTACGAACTTGATTGACCTTCGTTTGCACCTGAGTCATTGCCGCGTTCGGGTCATAATTCAGTTTCAAATGAACCGAAATCATGCTCACGCCTTGAACGCTCTGGGACTCCATGTAATCAATCCCGTCCGCACTAGCGATAGACTGCTCTAGAGGTGTGGTGATGAAACCTCGAACCAGTTCCGCATCCGCACCGTAATAGGTAGTATTGACGGTAATGACGGAAATATCGCTTTTTGGGTACTGCCTTACATTTATCGAACGAAGAGACTGGTATCCCGCAATCAGGATTAACAGGTTAACGACTGTCGCCACGACTGGACGACGGATAAACAAATCGGTGAAACTCATCGTCAATATCCCTTTTGTATCAGCTGTTAGCAGGAGTAGGCGCCAGTTCTTTTCCGGGTTGTACCTGGTTATTAACGATTATGGGCGCGTTATTCCTTAGCCGGAAAACTCCCGACGTGACAACCTCATTTCCAGGCTCAACTCCCGACGCAATGGAGATCATGTCGCCACGAGTCTGGCCTAGTTTTACAAACCGCTCTTTCACTACCTTCGCGGCCTTTCCGTCATCGCCTTTAAGCGTCGAAACGATGAAAACTGAGTCGCCATACGGAGCATAATGAACCGAGGAGGACGGGATCGCGATGACAGCTTCTGATTTTGGCATAATAACGCTGACACGCCCGTACATTCCTGACCTTAACTTTGTCTCCGGATTGGGCAGTGTTGCCTGAATCTGGACGTTTCGCGTTGTTTGGTCGACCATAGGATTGATCGCGGTTATTTTGCCTTCAAAAGCTTCATCTCCAAATGCATCAACCCGTACTTGCACCTGATATCCGACAGCGATCTGGCTAAGGTTCCGTTGGGGCAAGTTAAAGTTCACATAAATAGGATCGAAAGATTGCAGCGTTACTACCGGGTCGCCAACGTTCAAGAATTGCCCGAGATTTACTTGCCTGATTCCGGTCACGCCATCAAAGGGAGCTCGCAACGTTTTACGGGCTATCAAAGCTTGATATTGCTGTACGGTAGCGGATGCTTGGCGATAAGCGGCGTCGGTACTGTCAAAGTCAGATTGGCTAATTGCCCGTTTCGCTAGTAGCCCTTTATATCGATCCAGATTCAGTCGCGTAAGATCCCTCTGTGACTCAGCCTGTGCCAGCTGAGCGTTCTCCTGGTCAACGTTGAGCTGAACCAGTAAATCCCCCGCTTTGACCTTGGTACCCGAATGAAAGGCAATTTTCGTCACGACACCTGCAAGATCAGTGCTCACCGTTACACCATTAATGGCCGCGACAGTCCCGACCGTATCAAGGGACGGTTGCCAAAACGTTTTTTCGGCGATCATCGTGGTAACTGCTGTTGGAGGTGGGGCGAACGCTCCGGCTTTTGATAGCTTAATGATGGCCTGTATTTTCATGAATTGGTACGCGCCAAGGCCGGCGACCACAAGGATGACGGCCAGAAACATGATTAAAAAGGCTAAAACAATTCGTGGACGTTTCTGTCTGATACTCATAATCAGCAACAAGGTTGGGCAGATAATTCCGAAGCCAATTCAGCCAGCCTGACTTGGATTTTCTCTAAAAGCAGCACAAAGTGCTGGCGTTCCTCCTGGTCGAGCGGCTCGACAATGCGCGCTAACCAGTGACAATAACCGGGGCGCACCTGGTCCAGGAACGTGTGACCCGCTGGTGTAAGATGCACCTGTACGGTACGTCGATCCTGAGGGTCGGTACGCCGTTCGATGAAGCCGTCTTTTTCAAGGCCGTCGAGCAGCCCGGAAATTGTGGCGCGGGTAACACCTGTTTTTTGGGCTAGTTCGGCCGGTGTGTCGTGATCGCTCGGACAATGCTTCAGAAGCATTAACAGATTAAATCGACCTTGGCGGATTCCATAACCGGAAAGAATCAACTCATCAAAAGCGAGTAGCTCGTCCCCGGTTCGCAACAATTGCAGGAAAGTGTAACACGCGGACACGTCCAGTTCAGGAAAGTGCTTGGTTTCCTCCAAAAAGATTTCATACCGGGGTAAGGCTTTGAGGAGTGTGAGTGGTTCACGCATTGCTAATGATCCTAAATATTAGGAACCTAACGATTGTCAAGTCTTTTCGCGCTGACATTGCTCCCTACCTTTACCCCAGCCGAACTTGGCAGCTTTGGTCTTGTCCCTTTACAGCATACAGAGTACAGCCATCGTCCCCGCCTTTATGGTAAAAGTACACTGTGCTCGATCCTATGACAGAAACGTGCCTGTCTTTCACCGAAGTAATTCTTGCTAATACAGTTATTGCCGCTAAATAACAGATGGCCGGATCCATTCTCATGATTAAGAAAACTGTGCTCACATTTGCTTGACTAGGGGTTCTGAGATCCATGCTGGTTGAATTGATGCGCCTCCTAGCCAAAACATTCCTGTTTAGCCTGTGGTTAACGATACTCGCGACATCGTTGCCCGGGCAGGCATCTGACTCTTGGGATTTCGATTCCATTTCGCCTGCTGACGCACCCAGGCCGGCGCCAGATCCTTCCCGAGATATCTACATGCGGCTTTTGAGGATGGTCGGCTGTTGGAACGCCCACGATGTGGAGGGATACATGCTGGCGTTCTGGAATTCTCCTCAACTGCTGGTCGTCGTCGATTCTGAAGAATATAATGGGTGGCAGGAGCTTCATGAGAACTATTTGAACGGGTACCCCGATCGTAACGCGATGGGTTTCCTGGAGCCGTTGCGGGTGAAGATCAGGTTTTTACATTCTGACGAAGCTTTGGTTCTTAATTGGTGGACGATTTCTCAAGGTGGAGCTCGGGACAAGATAGTAGGAACGAGTACGATGATTTTCCAGAAGATCGATGGTGATTGGAAGATTGTCGTCGCCCATACTAGCTTCCTCGAGCCTTGAGATCGGAGGGGCCAACATCGCGCTACTCTTGAATCGAAGCATTCGCTTTGCCACGGTGACGCTGCTCGGTTTAGAGTGAGCTGGAGGGGACAAAAATCTCGCGGGACTGGAATCAGCAAAGAAGGGAGGCATCACGGGAAGGCTTAGCCTCCCAAACACTAGCGATCGGGCAACTTAAGCCGCGCTTGGAACAGCTCGGGCGAAGGAGCTTCGCGGATGGGTCGGCGCCACGAAGCTCAGCTCGCCGCCAGCCCGCGGATGGGTCGGCATCAC
>JAFAXJ010000013.1 GCA_019241095.1 Verrucomicrobiota bacterium
CAGAATTCCAACTAGTTGAAAAAGCTAGATTCAAGGCGCACTCAGGCTGCCCAGGTAATCAGCCGCAACTCATGGTTGTGGCTTAATAAAGGGTGGGTCGGTATCACCCGGACATTGAAACCATAGCTCCCGCTTTCGAAGGCCGGAATAACCCCACGGAACACGTAAAACCCTTTTGGTTCAGCCTTCTCTACATCGTACAGATCGATCGCATTCGGGTTAGCTAACGTTCCATCATCCGCGGCCCCCACATAAGCCTGGACTTTAACATGCTCAGGTTTCACCGATCCGAGATAAACCCGGGCAGAAACATGCAACTTGTCTCCCACAAACATCGAAACCCGGCCGCTATTGGAAGTTTCAACGGCTTCGATACGGATTTGGGGCCAATCAACTCGAGTAGCGTGTTTCCATCTCGCCAAATCCACCGCCGCCGCGCACTGGTTTGCGGTTAAGGCTTTGTGAGCGGCCGCCGCCGGTTCATACAGCCTTTCGGTGTACTCTTTTACCATGCGATGAGTGTTGAAGACCGGCGTGACACTCCTGATCGACTCGCGCATCAGTTGGATCCATGCCAAAGGAAGCCGGCCATCAGGTTTGGCGTAGTAAAGAGGAACAATCTGGTTTTCCAGAATGTTAAACAGGCTTTCAGCATCAACTTGATTCTGAAATTCTGGCGCTCCCTCGCTGATTTCAGGGCCGATAGGCCAACCATTCTTTCGGTTATACCCTTCGCACCACCAACCGTCCAATACGCTGAAATTTAGACCACCATTAGGAGGAAGCTTCATTCCACTGGTACCGCTCGCCTCAAGAGGACGTGTCGGTGTGTTCAGCCAAAGATCAACCCCCTGAGTCATTCGCCTACCGATATAGGTGTCATAATCTTCGATGAACACGATGGCGTTCTCAAATTCTGGCTGCCTGGACAGCTGATAAACCTCCTGAATCAGTCGCTTACCCGGTTCATCTTTTGGATGCGCTTTGCCCGCAAAAATGAACTGTACAGGACGCTCCACGTTACTGATCATCCGAAGAAGCCGTTCCTTGTTGCGAAATAGAAGCGCTCCTCGCTTATAAGTAGCAAACCGTCGGGCAAAACCAATGGTCAGAATATCGGGATTTAGAATGCTGTTAACTTTTCGCAATTGGTCCGGCGATTCACCCAGCCGAGTTCGATGCGTTCGAATGCGAGAACGAATAAAATCGATCAAGCGCACTTTTAACAGTTGATGCGTTTCCCAGAGAACATCATCTGGAATATCAATAACTCTGCGCCAATACTCCGGATCGGTTAAAAACTCGTCCCAGTTAGGACCAAGGTATTTGGCATAGATCTGATGAAATTCCGGCGCAGTCCAGGTCTTGGTATGGATTCCGTTCGTTATGCTGGTAATCGGTACCTCTTCTACCGGCACGCCAGCCCATACGTCTTTCCAGAGGGTTCGACTGACTTCACCGTGCAGCTTACTTACACCATTCGCATAGCGACTCGTCTTCAGGGCCAGAATGGTCATGCTGAATGTGTCTTCGGAATTGATTGTCTGCTGGCCAAGACGGAAAAAATCATCGAAACTGATTCGGAACTCCTCCGCATAGGAAGAGAAATAGTGAGCCATCAGCCCGCGAGGAAACGCGTCATTGCCTGCGGGTACCGGGGTGTGAGTGGTGAATACGTTAGAAGCGGCTACCACCTGCAAAGCGGGATAATATTCTAGCCCTTGGTGATGAACGTACCGGCGGATTCTTTCTAGCGAAAGGAAGGCTGAATGGCCTTCGTTCATGTGGTAAACGTCCGGACGAATCTGCAGCGCATCGAGAGCTCGGATACCTCCTATCCCCAGCACGATCTCTTGCCGGATCCGCATTTCCGTATCACCTCCGTAAAGCTGCGAAGTGATCGGTCTGTCCTCGGGAGTATTCTGCAATATATCGGTATCGAGTAGATAAAGGATGATACGCCCCACCCTCAGTTCCCAAACTTTCGCAAGCACGTTACGCCCGAGCATTTCCACAGAAACAAAAAGGGGCTGATCTCCCAATTTGGTTTCGCTTATCGCAAGATGATGAAAGTGCTGGTTCAGGCTGATCGCATCCTGCCATCCTTCCTTGTTGATTTGCTGTTTGAAATACCCGTGACGGTACAGAAGAGTCATCGCGGTAAAGTCTAGATCCAGATCGCTTGCGGATTTGCAATGATCACCGGAAAGAATTCCCAGACCGCCGGAATAGTTGGGGAAAGATTCGTGAAACCCAAATTCGGCCGAAAAATATGCTATTCGAGGAGCAGTCGCGCGCAGTTTCCCATATGTGTCGGCACGTCCCATATAGGTGCGAAATCTTTCTGCTAGCAGCTTGATTTCGCGGGCATATTCATCGTTCGCGGCCAGCTCGTGCAATCGAGCTTGCCTTGAAAGCTGCAGCATCTGAACAGGATTATGATTGGTTCGATCCCAAAGTTCTGGGTCCAACTGCCGGAATAGACGCCGAGCATTCGGTTCCCAAGTCCACCAGAGATTTGAAGCTAGTTCACGAAGCGGTTCCAACGCCTCTGGTAGACGAGGCGACACATTGAAGGTCTGTAAAAGCTGCATTGATTTCCTTATTTGTCCCCTGTTCGCACTTTGTCCAGCTGGAAAGAACGACTGATCTTGGGAGCCCGCGTCACTGAAGTTTTCAAGTTTATTAAGTGTGTTACCCTGCTGCTTCGTTGCTGTTTAAAAACTGGCAGCGCCCTTACATATATCGTCCTCTGGAAAGAAAAATTAATGGCAATCAGTGTTGGAGCCAAGAACTCTTATTACCGATGCGACCGATCGTCCTTGCAAACTGCGCCATAACCGCCGATGGCAAAGCCGCTATCGCTCGACCTGCAACAGCTTCTCGGAGTCAGCCAACTTCTTTCACCTCTAAGCAAGATCGCAGGCGGCTTCTTGAAATCCGCGCCGAAGGGGACGCCATCCTAGTCGGACATCAGACTCTTAAAATTGATAATCCGCCAATGTCCATTCCTGCCGCTGATTTGCGTCAAGCCAGATTGGATCGCGGCGTCCCGGAGTACCCGATGCGAATCGTAATCTCAGCCTCCGGTGAGATTTCACCGGAGCTTGCTATTTTTCATCACCCTGTTGCTCCGACAATCGTTTATTCGACGATTCGGATGCCTCCTCACATTCGAGAACAATTGAAGACAAAAGCCACTCTTCATCTTACTGATGCGCAAAGAGTCGATCT
>JAFAXJ010000117.1 GCA_019241095.1 Verrucomicrobiota bacterium
GTGTTGTGCCAACAATTCCTAAAACAGCCCTGCCCATTGTTGTTGCGAGTGCTGTTGCTAAGACATAAGCGACAAAAGCAGTGAAGGCCAGGAACATTGGGTGGCCTTCTCTCCTGGTCACCACGCACCAGAAGCAGAGTACCGAACCGGCAACGAAAGCCGCCCCAGCAATTGCCGCGACTAGATAATCGTTTGTAATGACGCGAAGCGGACCACCTAAATACACGAGGAAAAACTGTGCCAACGCATCCGGCTTCGTCCGAAGGCTACTATCAAGTAACGGAAAAGTGGGTGTGCCTATGTGATAGACGGCAAATGCTAAAATAGAGACTCCGACCAAAATGGCGATTCTGATTCTGGATTGGCCCTGAATAATTGCCAAAAGAACCATTAGCGGCGGAGCGAGAACGCCACTCGCTAGTGTCCCGACTGATGCAAATGCGAAGAAGAGAGCCAAACCGAACCACATTCGCGAATGCGACCTGAGATGTGCGATTGACAGACATTGAAATGCTAACAATGGCAGCAGCAATGCAAGAAAAAAGACGTTTTGAAAGCCATTAATTATATTCTCCCTTTGCATCCACGAAAAGCACACGATTGCCAAGAGCCACACCGCATTCCAGAGGCCAGTTTTCGATAGTCTGGCTTTGAACATGAACAGAGTCCCCGACAACAGGACTACCCAAAGCATGCCGATCAAAGTTAAATTCAGAGGTATTAGCAATAAAGATAGGCCATGAAAGTACTTGATATCTAACCAGAAAAAAATACGCGGAATTAGTATCCGATGCTCCATGTGCGGTTCCCACCAAAAATACAGATCACCCTTTGAAACCTTTTCATAGAACTGAATGTAACTGTCCCACATATCCCAATAGGGCACGCTGCAGTAATCCCGAATTGCACCCAACATCGTCGAGCCAATAAAAAAACTTGCTGTTAACGCAAGTAAGGATGAAGAAAAAATACGTGCCAGCCGTGGCATAAATTGGTGCTACTGGATTGAGCGTGTTAGGTTAATCCAGCTGTTGTTAGAAGGAAGCGCAGCTAACCTGCGTTTGTGCTCCCAGTTTTTAATTAATGGGACGTCTTCCCAGATATTCGAAACCAGCGGCAATGACCTCCTGACTTTGCTGTGGCAGGCGCTGGAAAGCAGACCAGACAGGATCACCGTTTCGAGCATTTTCAGCTTCTCTCCAGAATGAGACAATCTTCTGGATTGTTGTTTTAAGAAAAACATCAGCTATGCCTGGAGAGATATCACGTCGAAGCGCCGAATCGCATTCCGAAGCGAGCCACGAAATTGAAAAGCCAGGACTGAAGTTTGGCGAGACACGCAGTTGGTCCGTCTCAAAGTCTTTAAACCACTCTTCCAAACCATACCGCGTGGCGTTATAAAAGTGGAATGGTTTTTCGTGCAGAGGTTGCAGGAAAGCAGTTTGCACCAGCAGTTTGCCTCCCGGTTTAAGCACTCGAAATAGTTCTTTTGCTGCCGTTTTCGGGTCTCGGTAGTGTTCGAAAGCATTCATCACAATAACCGCATCGAATACGGAGTCGACGAAGGGAAGATGATGAGCGTCGGCTACGACATCGGTATGTCTGAAGATGGCTGCCTCCGCCTCGATAACATTGTCAAATCGTTTGGAAGTTCCGCCAGCGCTAAGATTCAACACTAACCCATTTTGAGCTTCTGCGATAATCTCAAGGGCGTTCTCAGGAAGAGGATTACTCACATGCTCCTGAGGCATGATCTGAGGCTGCAACCCCGGAAACAAGTTTGGTCGATCTGAAATCACCGGCCAAGATCGAGATCCAGTTCCTGTTATCAAATTACCATCTGGCCCAATCTGAAGCGACTCACCGGTTTCCGGGCACCGCAGAATTGGTAACAACAGGAGAAGCCGAGATGAATGTACGCCAAGATTCTTGCTTGGCCTTGGCCGATCCGGGAAAATTATGTTGAGCCAGGGATGTCTTGACTCGAATTCAGCGAAGAGTGACAACCGATTGCGCTCCGCTAAGGTGGTCGTTTTGAGCATTGATTTTGCGTGAACTCTATACTCTGCTAAGGGTAGATCCCCAACCTGAATCCCCCAAAGTCCACGCTCAACAAGCCGACACCAAAAGTCATAATCCTCCCATCCCATGACTCGGAATTGACCGAATCCCCCGACGGCCGCCCACGCCTCTTTTCGAATCAGCGACATTGCGTCGATAAAGTTCCCGGCAATGAAACGTGCGGGATCAAAGGACTCTTTGCCGGAGACCTGCGTTTCGGCGCCGAATTTTCTAAGGCTCGGGTAAGCGAAGGCAGCCGAAGTGCGTCTAAGCACCTCCAGACAGGTACTACAGCACTCAGGGAGCAATCGATTATCCGCATCCAAGGGTAAGATAAACGGAGTGGCCGCGGCATCGAAACCGGCATTGCGCGCCAAAGCTAACCCGGAATTTACATCGTTCCGCAAAATCAGGATTCGGTTAAATCGTTTTTTGTTCTCGCTAGACCACTTCAACGCCAGAGCGAGGGAGTCATCTGCCGAACAATCATCAACGATGATCAAATCTAAAGGAGACAGTGTCTGAGCTCTAACAGAATCTAGCGCCTCTTCGATAAACTGAGCGTAATTATACAGCGGAATCACCACTGAGACTTCGGCTGGCTTCGATTGATCGAAGCTAAAAACAATCTCATTTCGCGGTAGCTGTACTGTCAGTAATCCGGCTCGTATAGGCCGGTTGATCTCCAACGCAAAACTTCGAGTCGCCTCAGGATTTCGACCTAGAAGTTGTGGAACAGCTGAAAGCATCAGATCAGCTCGCCTTAACGGACCAAAATGCCAGAGAGCGCTAAGATGGGAAGCGTGCCCCAATCGACGACGGAGCTCGGGGCTATCAATTAAGCTCCGCAAAGCGGAATACCATTGTTCCTCTGTCTCTGCCAGGTAACCTGTTTCCGCATTTTTTATTGCTCGACGAAACGGGCCGCTTGAGGACGCAATAGTAGGCACCCTGACTAAAGCGGCCTCAAAAAACTTTAACTCGCTTTTTGCCTCACAGTAAGGGTTTCCGAACTCTAGAGGAGCTAAATTGATATCAAACCTAGCCAACTCTTGCGGAAGGCGCTGCAGCGGCACTGCGTCCCGCCATTCGACCTGTTTTTCAATCCCACTGAATTCAGGAAATTCCTCCAAGTCGACCAGCCGCTTACTCGAATGAGGGTCTCGGAAGAGAACTAACCGGCACCTGGGCGATTCTCGTAAAACTCTAGCCAGCGCGGAAGCGGCGGCGGCGAAATCGCGTTGATGCGTAGGAGAACCTCCAGCATAACCCAGTCGTATTACGTCTGGCTCCGCATTGTCTGACTTCCATTTTCGAACTGCGCTCGCGGAAGTGCAAAACGTTTCAAGATCAAATCCGTTGGGTAGAACTAACGCTGGACGGTTGAAAAATCTGATTCTGCTTGCGAGTTCCTCAGTCGAGCTCGTGCAAATATCCGCCGCCATCATTGTCGCTTGGACGCCAGAATAATGACCTCTGACCTGTT
>JAFAXJ010000415.1 GCA_019241095.1 Verrucomicrobiota bacterium
ACATTTTTGCCGCCAATCAAAATGTCGCCGCTCGTTATGGTTTCCAAGCCGGCAACCATCCGCAAGGTCGTCGACTTACCACAACCGGACGGTCCAAGCAAAGCGACAAATTCCCCGTTCCGAACTTCAAGGTTAACCTGATCGACAGCTGCGGGTTGTCCTCGGTTGTAGACTTTGGTCAGATTACGGAGGGTAAGTTCAGCCATGGCTCCTGCTCTCTAGCATCACTCCTGAGCGCGCGAGGAATTTCCCGTTTACGGGGTTGAAATAGATCACCGATTCGGGTTCAACTTTAAATGCGATTCGTTGATCGACACCGTAAAATTGATGGCTATCTACGATGGTCCGGACCTTGGTGCCATCTACTGCATCGATGGTTAAAACCGACGTCGTACCGAGCGGTTCGAAACTGTAAACCAGGCCATGAAAAACATCTTTTTTTCCGTCCTTGGCAATTTTCACGTCAGCGGGTCGAAAGCCGATTCGAACATTTTCAAGCTGATAGGCGCTAAGCTCTTCTGCAACTTCCGGCGGCACAGCCAACGGCGTGTTCTCACCGAGAATTTGCAGCTGGAATTGAGTCCCACCTTTTACAATTCTCAATTTGGCGTCAACGATGTTGATTTCCGGATCGCCAAATTGTTTTGCCACCTCCTCTACCGAAGCTGGTTTGAAATAGACCTCCTTGGGAGTGCCTACTTGCTGGATCTTTCCTTGATTAATCACGACCACGCGATCCCCCAGACTCATCGCTTCGAGGTAATCGTGCGTAACGTAGATTGTCGTAGTCCCAAGCTGGGTGCGCATTTCTTTCAACTCGGCGCGCATTGAATGCCGAAGCTTTGCATCGAGATGGCTCAAGGGTTCGTCGAGCAGAAAAACGTCCGGCTGACGAACCAGAGCACGGCCTAGAGCGGTCCGTTGTCGCTGGCCATTACTTAACGCCTGAATCGGCCGATCCAGCAGATGATCGATTTTCATCAGCCTGGCATATTGCAAAACTCGATTTTTCACTTTGTCCTCGGCCATTCGAGACTTCGGGCTGCGCAAGGGGAACGCCATGTTGTCGAACACGTTCAGTTGCGGATACAACGCATAGCTCTCAAACACCATTGCGACATTGCGATCGGCAGGTTCCAAGTCATCGACAATCCGCCCACCGATACGGACGCTGCCGCGAGTAGGCGCAATGATGCCCGCAATCAAGCTCAAAATCGTTGTTTTTCCTGCTCCGGCGGGACCAAACACGGTGATGAATTCCTTGTCGTTGATCTCCAAAGAAAGATCTTCGACGCCTCTGCGTTTGCCATACCATTTCGTGAGTCCCTGAATTTGAACACTGGCCATACCTTCACCCTTTCACGGCGCCAAACGATAAACCACGAACCAGATGTTTTTGAATCAGGAGAGCCAGAATCACCTCCGGCAGCGCCGAGATGGTCGCGGCTGCGGCAACCTGCCCGTAATGAACGGTGTCGGAAGCCAAGAACCGGAGGGCCACAACTGTCGAGGTCTGTGCGTTCGAAGCGGAGAGCAGGAGAGGAAAAGTGAAGGAATTCCAGGCGAATATGAAACAAAGCAGTCCGGCAGCAACCAAGCCGGGTCTGACCAAAGGCAGCAATAATCGAAGAAAAACTTGCCACCAACTATACCCGTCAAGCTGGGCTGCTGCCTCGATGTCTGGCGAAATATCCTCAAAAAATCCCCGCAGAATCCAGATCAGGAGCGGTAGAGTGATCAATTGGTAGACCCAGATCAATCCCAAATAGGTGTCGTAAAGACCAATTTTCTGATAGATCAGAAAAAGCGGCAAAATAACGAGGATTTCAGGCGCGAAACGAAAGGACAGGATAGTGAATGCAATATCTTCTTTAAGCTTAAATTGAAACCGCGCCAATGCGTAAGCTGCCGGTACGCCGACTACCAATGAAACCACTACCGCTAAAACGCTTACACAAAGATTGTTGAAGAAAAATCTCGAGTAATCAGAGCGAAGAAAAACCGCATCGTAATTTTCCAGTGTTGGCGAGAAGATGAATGTGGTGCTGAACATCTGATTGTCTGGTTTCAGAGACATGATGACCATCCAGACAAGCGGGAACAACGCGAACAGTGCATATACCAGGAGAAGAAACGTTTTAGAACCCTGTCCTAACAACTGAAAAAACGAGCTGCCAGTTTTCATAGGCTATGCCACTCCGGCTGCGCGTGCTTGTGCTTTGCGCCAGAACCCGATCAGAATGAAACTGATGAGGTACACAGCCGCCCACAAAAACAACATGATAGGAATCGCTTCGGCCACATCATAAAAAGGGAAACCGCGATTGTAGGCTAACAAAGATAAACTCATCGTAGTATCCCCCGGCCCTCCCTCGGTTAGGGCAAAGATGATGCTGAATTCCTGGAGCGACAGCATTAATCGAAAAACAAGCGTGATCAGCAAGACGGGCGCAAGCATCGGCAAGGTCAGATTCCTGAAAACAAACCAGGGTGAGCCACCGTCGATGAGCGCCGCCTCATAGGGCGACTTTGGCAATGAACGCAAGCCGGCTAGAACCAGTATGATCACAAAGGGCGTGTAAACCCAGGCATCCACCAGGATAAGCGAGAACATTGCTGTGTCAGGCGCCGCGCCCCATTTAAAATCGCCGAGCCCAATCAAACGCATCGGACCTGCAAGAATCCCTACTGACGGGTTCGTCATCAGTTTCCATATCAATGTTCCGATGACCGGGGCAATCATCAGGGGGAAGATCAGAACGATTCGAAGAAATCTCGACAACGGGTTGTCTTCATTCAGCAGAAGGGCAATCCCAATGCCGACCAACATCTCCACGGTAGTGCAGATGACAGCATACTCCAAAGTCACAGTCAAAGAATGCCAGAAATCAGGGTTCTGGAACATTGACGTGTAATTGTCAAAGCCGATCAACGTATAGGACGAGCTCCTTAGCGTGAAGTCGGTAAAGGAAAGATAGATTGCGGAGAAAAATGGGATCAGAATGCCGACAGTCAGTAACAATGCAGGCGCCAATATCAGATAGGGACGGATCGCGCGCCGTTTCGCAAACTTCGCTGCCGGTTTAGAAAGTTCTGTTTTCGGCGGGGACGCTGGGTGTTCGGACAGGGAGACTAACTTGCTCATCCTTACGGATCGGGTGATGGCTTTGATAATAACAGGCTGGGCGAGTCTGTCTCGCCCAGCAATACAAAGGAACTATCTGGAAGTAGTCTTTTTGGTCGGCTCGCTAATCTCCAGTTTGGAAGTATTCCGAGTAATTCTCTTCGCCAGATCTGTCATTGCAGACTTCGGGTCCGTACCAGAGAGAACAATCTTTTGAAGAGTTGCGGCCCATTCAGTGGTTGATTCAAAAAAGTAGGGCTGCGGAGTGAATTTGATGGACGTATTCCCTATGATCGCATTGAACGTATCTAGATAGCCAGGCATCTTCGCCATGACCGCTTGAAAGTCTTTGTTTTCCCAAATCGATTTCCGTGGTGGATCTACAACGCTTGCATCGATTGCAGCCCAGGTTCCATGCTCTTTGCCGGTGAAATATTGCGTAAACACCCAAGCCGCCTTCTTGTTCTTTGAAGAGGAGTTGATTGCTATCTGCCAAATCCACTCGTTCGCACCAACAGGATCTCCCTCTTTCCAGACTGGACCAGGCGCGTAGGCAATATTGCCTGCCTGAGATGAAGCACCCGGCACGTTCTGGAAATATCCAAGAATGTCGGCATCGTACAACATCGCTGCTTTTCCGGCCCCGAAGTCCGCCCCACACTGATACCAGGTGTAATTTGCCCACGCTGGGGGGCCACCATCTTTAACCAACTGCGCCCACTTTTTCGTTACCTCAACAGGTAAGGGCTGATCTAGGGCAGAGACCAGCTTGCCGTCCTTAATTTCAAAGTCTTTGGCCCCTGCGCCACTGAATGTTGTCATGTACCCAGGATGGATAGTGGCCCAGTTTCGAGTTCCGCGAACCGCCACACCGTACGAGCCGGGACCATTCCAGCCCTTCAATTTTTTTGCCAAGTCGTAAAGCTCATCGAATGTCTTCGGAACCTGAATCCCTTTCTCATCGAAGTACTTCTTATTATAAGCAAGAATATTGGTCTCAAAGCCAAGTGCTAAGGCCCATTGTTGACCCGTTCCGACAGGAGAGCCAGGCTTGAGATTCCATTTGCCGCCGTTCAATACACCTTGAAAAAAGTCTTTGATATCGTAACCGGGATTCGTCATCGCCGGGTCATTTAAATATTGATCCAGCGGCTCCATATAGCCCGAAGTGGCATAGTCCCAGAGTTGGTAAGTGCCGGTCATAAAAACATCGGGATTACCGTTCTTTGACGCGAGCGCCGTGGTCAGCTTATCAAAGTAGTTTTCCTCCGGCGTCTCGGTGTACTCAACATCAATACCGGTAAGTTCCTTGAACTCAGGCAACTTTTTGATGATAGCATCAGCGTAGGGGTGTTTATTCAACATGACCACGAGCTTGACTCCGGACGCTTGCTTCCAATCGAATTGGTTATCTTCGGCCCTTGCGGAGCGCAAGAATCCAGCTGCCAACATTATGGCAGCCGTTGAGGTCGCGATAAATATGACTTTGGGGAAACGAATTTTCATAACAGGTTAACTGGTTAGCCGCCTGGAGGAGCATCTGCATCCCTCTCTTGCCTTTAAGACTAGCATCTTAAAAAGACCTGCGATCTCGCTACATGCCATTGTTCAGCATCAAACCTGGTTCGATGATTGTTTTCGGCTCAAAGAACGCCTTGGTGCGGATTGCCCGAAGGTGGCCTGAATTGCCCGCTTTGGCAAGCGACCACTTGCTCCACGCGGAATGGACTTCGGCTCATTTTCTACATTGGAATTGCCGTTCCAGCAATCTTGCCCTTCACCCTCTTATTTCCGATGTTTTCGGTGCATGGAAAAAACATTGTCTGGCAAGAATGCAATTGTTACCGGAGGCAACAAGGGGATTGGACGCGCGATATGTTTACGTCTGGCTGAAGCGGGAGCGAATGTGGCTTTTGCTGCTCGCGACCTGCCCTCACTTCAAACGGTCTCGGCTGAACTCCAGCAACTCGGCATAACGCCGCTGGCCTGTAAACTGGATTTGCGATCACCTTCTGCGGCACGCGAGTTGGTCGCTATCGTGGTTAAGAAATTCGGCGCCATAGACATTCTGATCAATAACGCAGGTGCCACGGTGCGCGGTTCGTTCCTGAATCTTCGAGAAGCAGATTGGCAAGACGGATTCGCTTTGAAGTTTTTTGGGGC
>JAFAXJ010000115.1 GCA_019241095.1 Verrucomicrobiota bacterium
AGAGATCCAACAATCGAGGCGATAGATCCTCATGAGGATCTTCGAGAGTGCCATTAACCTTCACAGTCGTCCAAAAATAGCCTTTTCTTTGCTCGGAAAAAATTGGCGTAATTGGAATTGCGAGTGAGCTAACCACAAAAGGAGCAATGCCGAGCTGCATTGTTGCATTGATCTGATTCCGCCGAACGCTTCCATAACCTTCAATTCGCAATCCTCCTTTGCTCGATGCATCAAGATCCGAAAACAGGGTTTCTTTGTTATTATAATGAATATTGGTTCGGAACGAATCGAATTTAACAACCGTAAATCTTTCTATGGCCAATAGAGGTCGTAGCTTCACAAAATACTTAGCAAAATCGACTTGAGCATTGTCGAAAGTTATAGGCCCATCTAGAGAGCCGGATTCCAGCCGATCCAAGCTACCGTCATAATGAAGCTGACCGGATAATATGCCGCTGAAATACCAGTCCGCCGGGAAAATTCCCTTGCTGTCAATACCCGTGAAATTAGCCTGAAGCTGCACTTTACGGGGACTGACAAATTGGATTTTGCCGAGGAGGTCGAGCTTTCCTGAACTACCATCTTTAAACTTGGCGTCATTAATATTCATCAACTCTTGGCTGAAAGAACAGTGAGCGCTCTCAATCTGAACAGCAGGGAATTCCTGGTGCTGAATTTCCCCTCCTGAAACTACAACGTACCAAAGATCCGGGTTTTTCCTGATAGCTGAGACTGATGAGCCGATCAAATGCCCCTGTTGACCTGATTTTGTTTCCCACCGTAGATGAACGTCATCAACAGATATCTCTCGAATCTGGAGATCAGTTGGCAGCCACGACTTGATCTGAGCCCGCTGTTTCGGTATTTGATCGATATCATGCACTGGTACTCTGCTTCCAAAGAAAAGATCAATTTGATCAGCATGCAGGTGATCGATAACGATTTGTATTTTTAGAAGCTGCCACCAGTCTACCTGGGCTGAGATGTCTTTAGCTCGTAAGGAATTCAGCCTGCTTTTTGGGATCCCGGTCGCCGCGAACCCTGGCGACCTAAAAACAGATCCGTCCCAACTGATGGATTCAAATTGGCCATCAACGTTTAGCGAACGGCTAACCTTTTTACTTAACCAGGTCCGGAATAGATCACTTCGGAGGAAAGCAAAGCTTCCAAGCCAACTGGCCAATACAAGTGCTAGTAAGACAACAATGATTATAGCGAGGGCACGAAAACTTTTCACGAATGTCCTGAGGATAACGAAAATCTATGTCGCGCATTGGATTTGATGATTTGATTGAATGCGAACGCCACAACGACAGCTACCGGTAAAACAAAAAGCTTCCAATATGCGATCAACGGCGGCAATGGAGCTTGTACCTCAATATTTCTGGTAACTGATCCGGCAGCGGCTTCTACGTTAGTAGCGGCTCCTGTCTGGGCGCGAACATTGATTGTCCAAGACCCGCTGTGAGGTAAAACCGTTAGGATTCCATACAGGAGATGATTTTGACCGTGTGAACGATTCGCCTTCATGCCGATCAATTGAGAAAGCGTGGGAACCGTGCAATAAGGGGGAGCCCACCTGAGGCTTGTTGAACTCGTATTTAAAGGAATAAGATCGATCGACACCTGCGCGTCGAGGACCGGATTTGCGGTCAAACGATCCTGGACGAGAACACTAATATCTACTGGGCCCGCACGAAGTACGGGCGGGTCGCTGAAAACTGTCAATCTGAAAGGGCCGCTATCAGCCATCGCAAGCACTGCTCCACCATCGGCCCAAGTCGAACTGACCCGAATGAACACGAAAAATAAGGTAATTAACCAACGCACCATCACATCAATGCACCATTAACAGAGTTCCACGCATTTGCATTGGCTGAAATACTATCCAGATCCCGGCTGAAAATAGCAAAATAGATAATGCACACCATGGCAGAAAAGTGAAAAGAAACGATCCCTCCTTTTGCTTCTTTGACAAGCGCCAAGCAACATAGAGGCTCAACAGAAGTCCTATATCCAAAAAAATGATTTCCATGTCTAGCAATCCGGAAAATGACATAGAAGAGGTCGTCCAATCTGGTGTACCGACTCCTGGTATATGCATCCTCGCGAGCAAAGTTTGAAATAATGGCAATGGAGTATTTGAGCCTGTAAGTAGATGAAACAGAAAATGTGCAAGCCACATGCTAGCTCCCAAAGGTACGAGACACATGACAAACTCGCAGCTAATGCTCGTCAAAGAGGAAGATAGCTTACCGAAACTCTTAGCGGCAAAACCACACAGAGATACTAACACAAAAGGCAGAACCAAGACCGAAAACAGCAGAAAAACAGTCACAACGATTGGCCTATTGACTGGACCTAACATTTGATCGAACTGCTCGACATAGCCCGCGATTGGTAAGGTCATTCCCGCCGCGTTTGCAAAAGCGCCAAAAACTAGAATTAACACCAGGAAGGCCAAATCAGGCCGCTTCGAGAAACGACCCACCGATGAACGGGACTGAAGTTTCCACAAATCGGCGCCGGGGACGGCGGTGATTATACCGACGTTTTCATGGGGACACGCCTTAATGCAATCCAGGCAAAAAGTGCAATCCATATTGCCGCTTTTTCGGGGCTGAAATAATCGTAATTCGCAGCCACGCTGCTGATCGTTGCCTCGGATACAGTCGAAAGTCTTGCAGGTTCTGCAAACATCCGCGTCTCGCCGTCGAATCTCAAAGGGCGAAACGAGTGATTGGAAAAAATGAAATTGCCCGATTGGACAAACATATTTGCAGAAACTAGCACCCCGAAAGAAACCGTCCACTAGACCCGCCGCCAGGAAATATCCCAGGATGACCCAGGCTGTTAGCCATGGGCTATTCCACAACCCAAACGCTTCATAACTAATCAGGTAAGTTAGTACCAACACTGCAGCCAGCCATTTTGATCTTAACTGCCGAGGCCAGTTGAATCGGCAAGGTAGCAATTTGCGGCCCAGATCACGAACAAAGGTGAAAGGACATACCATACAGAAAACATTCCCAATCACCAGAAGGGCCAGCACGGTTAAACCGCGCCAATAGGTCCATGGCAAAACTCCCGCAAGATTCATAGAACTGACCTGCGGTCCAAAAATCCCATCCCAGACGGTCAGCAGAGCAACAGTCAGCATTGTGAACTGCAGAAATGGCCGGAAGACTGGCGCATTAACAAGAGCGCGAGCGCCGGGAAGATCTAGAAGATCAAACCAGTGTCTTCCAGGAACTCTAGTGCGTGTTTTCGGATGAATGGCCAAATTGGTTCTCTGAGTCACTTGAACGGGTGGTCGCCGCGGCGAAATATATCTGAAGGCGATCACCGCGGCGGGAATCAGGTACACAAGCGAGCCGGGTACCCACATGATTGCTCCAGCTGCATTTTGATCTGACAAGGCTGAAATTCCTGCAAGGCGAGGAATCTGCCCATAGACTGGGTAAATGATCTGGTCTGAGAAGGACAAAAAAGCCGAAAGTGCCGTGTTCTGGATATCGGCAAATAGCAAGTAAGGGATCATAGTCCACCTCGGCCAAACTGGGCGGCTTGGCCATGGCTGAACGACAGGCCACCAAAACATCAGGCCGGTCCCTAAAAAGCAGAGGTGCTCAAGCTGATGAATTGCGGGCTGGTTTAAAGCAACGTCATAAAATAATGGGAGGTGCCACAAGATCGTTGAAGTAACAAAAGCGCTCCAGGTTATGGCTGGATGGGTTAGCCATGCGCCGAATTTTCTTAACGGAGGCCAAAGAAGAAAAGGCCCGAAAAAATCCTTCGCGACCGATTTGGGTAAGCCTCTCAAAATGGGTAAAAAGGGGTAGCCTAACAAAATAAGAGACGGAGCAATCATCATTAAGAGCAAGTGCTGCACCATGTGAACTTGGAGGAGCAGTCCTGAGAATGCGTCCAGGGGTGAGGCAATCGCCAAAAACGCTGCCGCAAGTCCCGCGAGGAAGGCGTAAAGTCGAAACAGTGGAAATCGATGTGGAATTTGGCGATGCAGTTTCAGCCAGCCGCGTCCATACAGGAGCGTGACAACAACCAGAGCCAGGCTCGGCTCGAACGGGAAGGACCAGGATGAAAACGCGGCATTGATGGCATCTTCCATGATATAATCGCGCACAGAAAGCCCTCACGGGCATAGAGTCACTTCAGCCCAACCCGATAACTGTCAAGCCCCTGTTCTGGCATCCTGCTATTTGGTTGACGAAACCAGGGATTCTTTCTCAGATAACTCCGCCATTCCCTGGCCACTTTGCTGATCGCGGGGCTTGTTTTCAGGTCCGGCTGGATTTTGGGCCGGCACCTCGTTTCTCGGCCGCAAAGATGTCAGATACGCTACGAGGGCACGAATTTCGTCTGGTGAAACGTTTTGCGCATAGGCCGGCATGTTTCCACCACCCTGAATGATTTGCCGAACGAGCTGCGGCTCTGTCATACGAGTGCCAATTGCGCTAAGATCGGGTCCTCGCACACCACCTTCTCCGCCGATTGCATGGCAATTCCGGCATTGCTTGTTCTGGAAGACCGTTGCTCCAGCCAACTCCAAAGCACCCCGGTCTTTAAG
>JAFAXJ010000175.1 GCA_019241095.1 Verrucomicrobiota bacterium
GGATTCGCCGTTTCGGAATACATAGAAGATTTCAAGCAGGGCGATTTCCTAATTCGAAATATCCTTGGAGCTGATCCGCAGGTGGGAGCACTGGCCGTAGGCGCTTTGCCGAGAATCGGTCAAACTGTTCAGTTTCAACTGAGAGATTCGAAGTCGGCTCACGAAGATTTAGTTGCTGCTTGCCAGCGAATCAAACCACACACGAGAGGTTCTATCGCTACATTGCTGTTCTCCTGTGCTGGTCGAGGCAAAGGACTCTTTTCCCGGGCAGATCATGATGCCGGTACCCTCGCAGAAACGCTTGGTGATCTGCCGTTAGCTGGATTCTTTGGAAACGGTGAGATCGGCCCCGTAGGAGAGAAAGCGTTTTTACACGGCTACACTGCTTCGGCAGCGATTCTTTGCGCATCCTGACATGCCTTCCGAATTGCAATCGCCAACTCAATCAGTTCTCGGCGCCGTTCGATACGCAGCTTCAAGGCACCGACACCAGATGCTTAGCGACGGCTACACCCCTTACATCTCTCATGTTTTCCGCGTTACCTGGATACTGCGGGATCACTTTAACGTGGATGATCACGATTTGATTATAGCAACCCTCCTGCATGATGTTATTGAAGATACGCCGGCTACCCAAAACGAAATAGCGAAACGTTTTGGCTCAAAAGTTGCCGGCTATGTAAAGGCCCTGACCAAGGATGAGCGTCTTCCCAAGAAGCATCGGGAAAAGGAGTATCTTGATAAATTGGTGCAGGCTCCGGAGCTGGTACAGATAGCGAAGCTTGCCGATATTTTTGACAATCTTTCTGCCAGGATTGGCACCCTCAAGCTGCGCCGAACATTAGAAAATGCTCGTCGCCTGACGGCAGCGTTTAGCGAAACTCTCGTGAGTGCAAAAGGGAGACGCGCTCTGTATTCCGTTCAACAGCTGATCAGTGAAATCGAATCAACTCATCCCCCCCAAGCCGGAACTCACCGGAGCACAAATGGTAAAGGACGTCGCCGGGCTGAGAATCTCCAAGGAAAATAAGAATGCCAGTATGGCCGCATCTGCGGTGCCACCTCCTTGGGTGGGGTCAGCCCGAAGAATCTGAACCTGCCTGCTTGGCGACTTTGCCGCTCTCTGGATCCGGAGTTTGCGACGTAAAAAGGAGTGTTTCTTCAGGCCATTCTAGGCCAAGGCGGCCTCGGTGCAGCGTATGATTTGCGAAAAAGTGACTGGATCTAAGCCTGCCGCACCAACCAGCGCGCCATCGATATCCTTTTGGCTCATCAATTCCTGCGCATTTTCAGGTTTGACGCTGCCTCCATACTGAATCCGCACGCGCTCCGCAATTCCAGAGTCTGAAACTTGGGCCAAAACCGAGCGAATTAAAACGTGCGCCTCCTGCGCTTGTTGCGGGTTCGCGCTCTTGCCTGTACCGATTGCCCAGATCGGTTCATACGCAATCACCAGATCATGGAATTCTTTTAGCGACACTCCTTTTAGACCGACTCGGATCTGCTCCTCCAAGACTTGGTTCATGTGACCAAGATCTCGTTCTTGAAGGCTCTCACCGATACAAAGAATTGGCCTCAACCCCTGCTCCAAAGCAGCTTTGACCTTCCGATTCACAATTTCGTTGGTCTCTCCAAAAAGGTTCCGGCGTTCGCTATGACCGAGAATGACATACCGCACATAGAGGGCGCGCAGCATAGTGCCGCTAATTTCTCCGGTGTAGGCGCCGCTCTTTTCCCAATGCATGTTTTGAGCGCCGAGCCTTATCCATGCCGTATCGTTTAAGCGTGCCGCCAAGGCCGGTATTACGGTAAATGCCGGAATCAAAACCACCTCGACGTCGTTAGTTTCACCGGTTTCTCGGACCAAGGAATGGACGTAAGCATCAGCCTCATCCTGAGTGAGGTTCATCTTCCAGTTTGCGGCCAGAATCTTTTTGCGCATGTCAGACCTGAGTCAGTGCCGAAACCCCGGGCAATTCCCTACCCTCGAGCAGCTCAAGCGAAGCTCCGCCCCCGGTCGATATGAACGTCATATTGTCTGAAAGACCAAACTGCTTGACAGCTGTCACAGAATCGCCGCCGCCAATGATCGTCTTAGCATGTGAATCAGCTAGTGCTTCAGCGATAGCTCTGGTTCCATTTGAAAAATCAGGGATTTCAAATACGCCGACCGGACCGTTCCAAAGAATCGTTCTAGCTTTCGCTATCTCCGCCCTATATTCAGAAATCGTTTGCTGCCCGATATCAACCGCCTGCCAGCCTTCGGTGATGCCCAGTCCAGGATGCAAAACCGGAGTGTTCCGATGTTCGGATCCTTGCTTGAATTCCTTAGTCTCTACGCTATCCACCGGCAGCAGGAATTTCACGCCTTTGGCTTTCGCGAGATTCAGAAGCTCCTGCGCAAGGTGAACTTTATCTTCTTCAACCCGGCTCGCGCCCGTCGGGATTCCCATCACACGATAGAAGGTATATGCCATCGCACCCCCGATCAAGAAAACGTCCGCCCTGTCAAGCAAGGCCTTGATCACACCGATCTTATCAGAGACTTTCGACCCGCCGAGTATAACCAAGAATGGCCGCTCCGGATCTGCCAGTTCACTTTCCAGATATTGCAATTCGCGTTGCATCAGAAGGCCCATAGCTGCCTTCGGAAGGTGACCGGCAACACCGGATGTACTGGCATGAGCTCGGTGAGCAGCACCAAAGGCGTCATTCACATAAATGTCGCCGAGCTTCGCCAGTGATTGCGCAAATTGGTCGTCGTTTTTTTCCTCCTCTTTGAAAAAACGAACGTTCTCTACCAGCAATATTCCCCCATCCGGCAAGCTTTTCGACGCAGCTTCAGCTTTCGGACCGATGACCTCTGGCGAAAATTCGACTACGCCAGGGACAAGCCCTTTAAGGTGATCAGCTACCGGCTTTAACGAATATTTCGGATTGGGTTGTCCTTTCGGCCGCCCAAAATGGGCTAGCAGGATTACCTTAGCCCCCTTGCTACGCAGGAGTTCAATTGTGGGAAGGCTCTCCTTGATCCGGGTGTCATCCGTGATCCGCATTTTGCCACCCGCCTCTTCAACCGGAACATTGAAATCTACCCTGACCAGGACCCTTTTTCCGGCAACATCCAGGTCGCGCACAGAAAGCTTGGCCATAGAGGCTATCCAGCTTGCACGATGTACTTCAATAGATCAATGCACCGATTCGAGTAACCCCACTCGTTATCATACCAACTCACGAGTTTGAAAAAGCGATTGCTCAATCCAATTCCCGAGCCGGCATCGAAAATGCTCGAAGCGGAATCGTGCAGAAAATCAGTCGACACTACCTCGTCATGAGTATAAGCGAGAATGCCTTTGAGATAAGTCTCACTCGCTTCTTTCATTTTTTTCGAAATTTCTTCGTAGCTGGTTTCACGTGTTGTCCGAACGGTTAAGTCAACGACTGAAACTGCTGGAGTCGGAACACGAAAAGCCATGCCAGTCAGCTTCCCTTTCACCTCGGGACAGACCAAACCCACAGCCTTGGCAGCACCCGTAGTCGAAGGAATGATATTAATGGCGGCAGCACGACCCCCTTTCCAATCCTTATTAGACGGGCCATCCACAACTTTCTGAGTCGCCGTGTAACTGTGGATAGTGGTCATTAAGCCTTCTTCGATCCCAAATCCCTCCTTCAGCAGAACATACACAACCGGGGCCAAGCAATTGGTAGTACAGCTCGCATTAGATATGATCCGATGCTTGACCGGGTCATAGGATTGATGATTGACACCCATGCAAACAGTGATGTCCTCGCCCTTAGCCGGTGCAGATATGAGGACTTTTTTTGCACCCGCGTCCAGATGACCTTTCGCCTTTTCCGCGGAAGTGAATAGACCGGTGGATTCGATCACGATCTGACAACCCAATTTGCTCCATGGCATCGCGGAAGGGCCTTCTTTGATCGCGAGACAACGAATTTTGTGCCCATCCACAACGAGAGTATCGTCGGTATCAAGCTCCGGACTTGATTTTTCGCTGGAGACGTCACCCCGGAAGGCGCCCTGGGTTGAATCGTATTTGAGCAGGTAAGCTAGGTTGTCTGCCGGTACAAGATCGTTAAGCGCTACAACATCAATCTCTTTCCCAAGCAGATCCTGTTCGACAAGCGCACGAAACACCAACCGCCCAATCCGCCCAAAGCCATTAATTCCGATTTTTGTCATGGTGATCTTCGTAGTTTAAGTACGGACCAAGCTAATCGGGACCCGAACGTAGCGTCAACCGCTTTCCGAAAACGAGAATCAGAAAAGAATCGAGAGCGAGACCCTTTCGTTTGTGCAACAGGCTAGCGCGGCAGAGCATTACCTTGCGCACATGTAACCTGCAGAGCTAAATTACCGATGCTTGTTACTGCCTAACCCGCACTGCTGACGTTCGCCCCCTAAGCTGGCGCCTCAGTGAGACCGCCCACTGGTTCCGGACGCGGAAACTCCGGTGATGGCTCCTCTCGCTTTGTAGGTGCAAGAGGAGGCGGCGGATTAACCAGCTTACCGTAATTGATCAGCTCCCTAATCTGAGTGCCGTCAAGGGTTTCGTATTCCAACAATGCTTTAGCGATGGCGATTAACGTCTCTTTTCGATGCGTTAATACCTTGAGAGCTCGTTGGTAGGCATCATCACAAAGGCGTTTGACTTCGCGATCGATCTCCTGAGCAGTTGCCTCGCTGTAAGCACGAGATCTCGAAATATCGCGACCTAGAAAGACGTAATCCTCGTGTTCACCATATTCAACCATCCCAAGCCGCTCGCTCATTCCCCATTCACACACCATCTTGCGAGCGATCCCCGTACCCATTCGAATATCCCCACTCGCTCCGTTAGTTACATCGCCGAAAATGATCTCCTCAGCAACTCGCCCGCCCATAATGACAACCAATCGATCGATCAACTCGTTTTTGCGATTCGTGTACTTGTCCTCGGTGGGCAAATACATGGTCGAGCCGAGCGAAGGTCCCCGTGGAATAATGGTTACCTTGTGAAGCGGGTCAGTATGCTCAAGCACTTCACACAACAAAGCATGGCCAGCTTCGTGATAAGCAGTATTTTCTTTCTCCTTTTCGCTGATTGCTAAACTGCGCCGTTCTTTTCCCCAACGCACCTTGTCGCGAGCTTCTTCCATCTCGGCCATCGAAATAGCCTTAAGACCGCGCCGAGCCGCTAGAAGTGCGGCCTCGTTGATTACATTAGCTAGCTCCGCCCCGGAGTAGCCCGGAGTTCCCCGAGCAACAACCGCAAGATCCACTCCCTCGGCTAACTTTACGCGTTTCGAGTGCACTCGCAAAATCTCTTCACGCCCTTTGACGTCCGGCAAGTTCACCGTAATCTGACGGTCAAACCGCCCCGGGCGAAGCAGAGCCGGATCCAGCACGTCGGGCCGATTTGTTGCTGCGATGATGATAACACCTTCCTGCGTATCAAACCCGTCCATCTCGACAAGCAACGCATTGAGGGTCTGCTCTCGTTCATCATGTCCGCCCCCTAAACCGTGACCTCGATGCCGGCCAACGGCGTCAATCTCATCAATAAAGATGATGCAAGGCGCCGATTTTTTTCCTTGTTCGAACATGTCTCTTACCCGAGAGGCACCAACACCCACAAACATTTCTACAAAATCCGAACCACTGATGCTGAAAAAAGGGACATCTGCCTCTCCAGCGATTGCTCGTGCTAAAAGAGTCTTACCGGTTCCCGGAGGACCCACCATTAACACGCCTTTAGGAATACGGCCGCCGAGTTTCTGGAACTTCTTAGGGTCTTTAAGGAAATCTACGATCTCCTGAACCTCTTCCTTCGCCTCCTCAACACCAGCAACGTCTTTAAAGGTCACCCTGTTTCGGTCGCGAGCAAGCATGCGAGCTTTGCTTTTGCCAAAATTTAGTGCGCCTTTTCCAGCGTTTCGAATCTGCTGCCGAAAAAAGAAGTAAAGAATGAGAAAAAACAAAGCGATTGGCAGAAACTGCACAAGCGCAGACAACATTACATCCGAGTCGGCCTTAATATCGACTTTGTAGCCTCTATTCTCCAACTCCGACCTAAGGTCTCTATTGAACTCCATGAAGACTGTCGTCTTGAAATGATCCGGAGAACCCGCGAGCGGAGAAGGCTTTTTACTTTTCTCGTAAGCGCCTCGAAGAGTTTGGGTCATTCGACCCTCAGTCACAATCAGCTGAAGCGGTTCCTCCTTGCTGATTCGACCTTCATCAAGAAACTTCTCAAAATCTGTAAAACTTATCTCCTCGACATTTCCATAGCTGCCATTGCGCGAAAACAAGAATCCACCAAGAAGGAGGATCGCGCAGGCAAAGAGAAGAATGCCACGCCAGTTGAAATTGTTGTCGTTACCTAAGTTACGCGAATTTTTGTCCTTTGAGGACCTAGGATCTAACTGTGCCATAAAAACAAATGACCATCAAGGTAGCACACCGAGTCAGGGCTGCAAAATGTGCTACCGGATCTGTTACTAAATCGGACTATCATTCTTTGACCAAGCGCTGATGATTCAGCACTCCGTTACCATACATGATCGGCAACTTTTGCGCAAAGTAAGCATCCTGATCGATAACTACCAGTTGTTGATCAAATTCCGGCTTGAATCGCGAGATAGATGCGCAAGGCGCTCTCAAATTGCGCAGCAAAAGAGTCACCGGAGGGTTGTAAAGGATAAAGGCCGCAACACCGGTCGCGCGCGTAGGTGCCTGAGAACGCAACAATTCTAGTAGCCGAGCCGAATTAATCGTTACCGGCGTACTTCACGGAACAGCCATAAGGGCGGGTTGTAGTCGTCGTTACCGGACGCCCGCTTTCAGCCTCGTCCAGAGCGATTCTCACAAAATTGGTCGCTGAATTCACGTCAGCCAGGTCGGTACTCCGCTTGCTGTCAATCGCCCCTTGATAAATAACAACTCCTTTTGGGTCGATAATGTACATGTCAGGGGTAGTTTTTGCGCCGTAAAGCCGTCCAACCTTCCCGTCGGGGTCCAATAAAAGAGCTGTCCGTCCCGCGCCGTCTTTCGCTGAGATTTGGTTCAATTCCTCGCTCGGATAGTTCCCTTCTTCTCCTGGCGCGGACGAGTCGATCGAAAGCCAAGCAACTCCTTTCGCAGTGTACTGCTTCTGCAGCTTTTGCATGTTGCCCGACTTGTACTGCTTTCCGACAAATGGACAATCCGGTTGGTACCATTCCAACACTACAAACTTACCTTTAAAATCCGCGAGATTGACGCGTTTGCCATGTGTGTCCTGCAATGAAAAATTCGGCGCAGGTTTTCCTACTTCCACGTCAGCCGACACCATCTGAATACCAATCGCTAACGCGCAGCATGCAAGGATAGATCTTTTTATCATATTGAGAATATTAAGTTCAGGATTTAATTTCAGCCAGGCTCTGGCGAGATCTGTTGAGCGCGTCCAGCACCGTCTGAGAAGTGATCAACTCAGGCAGGAGGACAGGATCCTGGCCACCACCACCGGGGTAGACCAGGTACATCGGAACACCAGCGCGCCCGTGTTGTTTGAGCAGATCGGTGATAGCCGGATCGCCGTTCGTCCAATCAGCTTTCAATATAACCACCCCATTTTTTTCAAAGGCCTGGCGAACTTCGGCGGTATCGATCGCGAACCGCTCGTTCGTTTTGCAAGTTATGCACCAGTCAGCGGTAAAATCAATAAAGACAGGGTGACCAGATGCGAGCGCCAGATCAAGACGTTCCTCGCTGAAAGGCCGCCATGCGAGCTGCGTCGGTTTGGTAAGGAAGCTGTAAATAGCCGCCGAGAAACCTAAGACAGCCAGCATTGCCACCACTGCGGCGATTCTCGATCGCGACGAAGAGATTGGCGTCCAAAAACTTCCTTTGATCCAGGCGAGAATCGCGATCACCAGCAGAAGAGCACCCAACAAAACTACTGAGTTTACTCCTTTCATCTGACCCAGCACCCAAACCAACCAGAGCAAAGTAGCGAGCAACAAAAAACCCATGCCCTGCTTCAGATACAACATCCAGCTCCCAGGTTTAGGTAAAAATCGGACCCAGGCCGGATTGAGCGCGAGCAGCAAGTAAGGCAACGACATCCCTAAGCCGATGAATATGAAAATGGTAAAGGTGATCCAGGACGGTTGAGCAAAAGCAAACGCGGAAGCAGTTCCTAAAAACGGCGCAGTGCATGGGGTAGCCAGTACCGTGGCAAATACGCCCTGAAAAAACGCGCCGCCGACTCCGCGACCCTTCGCCAAGCTAGCGAGCTTGCCCGTGCTGCGAGGCGAAACGCTGATTTCGTACACACCAAACATGTTCAGAGCGAAAGCAAAGACCAGACACGCTATGAACAAGACGAATCGACTATCTTGAAATTGAAAGCCCCAACCGACTTGTACACCTGCCGCCCGGATTAGAATAACGAGCACCGCTAAAACGGCAAAACAGACCATGATCCCAGACGCAAACGCCAGGGAGAGTCGGAAAGCGTTCTGCCGCCCGGAATCTTTGACAAAACCAAAGACCTTGAGGGAGATGACTGGAAGCACACAGGGCATCACGTTCAAGATAAGACCACCGATCAGTGCAAAAAAGAGAGCCTGCGAGAAGCCGGACCAGTTGATCGGTCCAGCATCCAGAGACTGTCCCGTAGACTCCACTGAAGCAGCCGCAATCTCATAGGCCTGTTGTCCAGTGCCTGTGCCCGAGATCAATATTCCATCTAAACCTAACATCGGTTTTTGTTCACTTTCGATTGGAACTGAAAAGTAACCTGGGTGTGAAACGACATGTCCGATTACAACGTCTTCTGGAGGCAATGGGAGAAACTGTGACCCGGCCAGCTGTGCAGGAAAATGAATTTGGAGATCCTTGCCAACTCGGCTGTACGAAAGGTGGATTTCCTTCGGCAAACGAAATGGCACTTTTTTCTCGAAACTCTCAAACAAAGAGGCAGTCAAGGACGATTCACCATTGCCGCTTGGCAGTTCTAGCGACATGTCAGCTTTCCCGGGAACGCATATGCGTTCGCAGACCAGCCAATTGGAATTGGCCCCAAAATTCAGCGGGCCGGCTGGCAGCTTTTCCGGAGCATGAACCTCAGCAAAAAGCAGCACTTCATTCGAGTAACTGAACACCTGGAGCTCTCCGGGTTCTTTCTCGATCATGGGGGCTGGCCATTGCAAATTCCCTGCCGTGAATCCTTCCGGCAACCGCCAAGTGATCTTCGTGGAAATGCCGGCGTCACCCGGATTCTTCCAATAAATGTGCCATCCAGGCTCGATTTGGTACCGTACCCCGATTCGAAATACCGATCCAGCACGCACCGAGCTTACGTCAGAGACGAGAGAAGCTTTCACCAGCTGCGTCCCATTATGCGTCTGCGCATGCCCATTCTGCTGGATTGCGAGCCAAGCCAGAACCATCCAAATACGGAAACGGAGTACAAACAATCGATTCATATCAAGAATGCTGGATTCCTTTATAGGAGTACGACGAAGCCGGAATCTTCCAACTATTACTTTTAGGATTAATAAAGAGATTTACTTAAGCACCGATACATTCCCTTATGCTGGCCGAAAAAGCGGACTCTTTGTGAAGTTACGATTGGGGCGTGGAATCAGTTGTCACAATGAGCAACCAGACCGCCCCTACCTGAGAGCGCAAGAATGTCGCGCAAAGAAGAATACCTTTCTTTAATTAAGCGTCTCCGCGTTTCTGATGAGGCTGCAGCCAAAGAGTTGGTGCAACTCCTTTATCCTTTGGTAATTCGAATCGTCCGCAAGCACTTGCCGCGGCGAGAACAGGAGGAAGATTTGGCACAAGAGGTTTTTCTGAAAGTCTTTACGAAAATAGGCCAATACCAGGCGAACATGCCTTTTGAGCACTGGGTTTCTCGAGTCGCGATCAACACCTGCATCGATCACTTGCGGAAGCAGCGTAATCGACCCGAATACAGGTGGTCAGATTTTAGCGAAGAGCAGCAAGCTATGCTGGAAAACTCAGTTGACACTAGCGCGATCCCTGCTGAGCGATCTCCCGAGGAAATCAAGGAGCTTCTTTATCGCCTACTCACGGCACTTAAACCCCATGAAAGGCTGATTGTACAGTTGTTGTATATAGATGAAAAAACAGTAATGGATATATGTGACCTTACAGGATGGAAATCGTCTAAAGTAAAGGTAGTGGCATTCAGAGCCCGCCGAAAACTGACTGCTTTAGCTAAAAAGATCGAGGAATGACCGAAAAAGAATTGGACCGCCTTTTTGCGGAGATGCGTCGAGTTCCTGAAGAAAACCCGGTTCTTCCGGCAGGATTTGCTGAGACGGTAATCCGAAAGCATCGAATTCGGGCGCGCGAAAACCAGGTATTTACGCGCGCGGCGGTATTCTCCGTCGCGGGTGCACTCGGTGTGCTGGGAACCATCTATGGGTTTGTAAGTCTGGAGTCTGATAGATCGAACGACCAGGATTTAAATACCGACGTGGCCTACGCCTTATGGGATCCAGCGGGAAATTGATCCTCGTTTTCGCGGTCTTGTTTTTAACCGGAGCTGTCAGCGGGTCCTTGATTACTGGATTTGTCCTGCATTCAAAGCGCCCATCATTAAATCCCACTCGCAACGTATCAACATGGACCGACGATCTCTTGCAAAGGCTCGAGCGAATCGCGAAGCTGTCGAAGGAACAGTCGGTTCAAATTCGGCCGAGGGTGCAAGCCGCGGTCAAGCAAATGCAAAGCATTCGCGCTCAATCTATTCTTCAGGGCAGTGAAGCTTTTGATCAGGCGATTGCTGACATTGAGCAGATTGTTGATCCTAACCAGCAAGCTCGCCTAGAACATTTCAGGGAAAGGCGGCGCGAGACGATCCAGCGAAACTTGGCTAAGCAACAGCAATGAATGGCTCTCAATGCCCAAGCGCTACCCGAGGCCGTCAATGCACACATGACCAGGCCGAAAGATGCTTTGCACAAGCGCGATGTACGGGAGGGTGAGGCGTCGTCCGCCCCCAACGCTCAAATTGCGAAATCCAACCTAAGCATGTTCAGTGCGAAGCGTCACCGCACTCCTTTTTTAAACACCCTCAACAAACCTCTCAAAATCTCTTCTCGATTGAAAAATAAAAATATCGCTGAATCGGGTTGGTATTGAAAGTGTCGAACCCTTGATACGAGTCCCCGTTGACACTCAATGGCGGCCGAGTATCGGCGACGTTGTTTATACCGAATGTTATCGTTGTATTTGCTAACCAATGACGCAATCCTTTTGAGTTGGTTGCCGGACGCATGGCTACCTCCT
>JAFAXJ010000257.1 GCA_019241095.1 Verrucomicrobiota bacterium
TTTAGCTGGTTTCGCTTTGAGACTTAGCATCGGCTCTGCCCGAAGCTAGGCTAACGATGAAAGATCTAACGGCGAACTAAGGCGAAGCATGGCAAGCGCATCCAATGCTAAAGGCAGACGTTTGGCTCGGATTGCAACTGTTGAGGAGCACATTCGACTTGAGAACGCGCATGACCTGGAAGGTGTTCTGTTAACCTTCGGTAATGCCGCGCAGTATGATGACGAGCCGTGGGGCGAACACTACCGGGGCCGCGACGGAGTGCGGCTGTTTTATGAACAGCTGATGAGAGCGCTGCCTGACTTAGAAATTGATGTTCAGCGCCAACATGTAGCAGATGAAACTATTATCGTTGAAGTCACGATTCGCGGTACACACCTTAACGGATGGCGTGGTCTTCCAGCGACGGGGCGAAGAGTCGAGTTCCCGCTTTGCGGTGTCTACACTTTTGACGCCGATGACCGTCTAACCGGCGAAAAAATCTATTATGACCGGGGTACTGTATTAAGACAGCTGGGAGTTTTCCATGAGCCGAGAAGCGTGTTGGGCCAGATCTGCATTTTGGCGACTCATCCCGCCACAATCTTACGTGCTTTCGCTAGAAAGGTTCTGCGCAAATAACATTCCTCTGATTAGCGTCCTCCCCTGCAGTTCTTAGCCCTTGCCATAAGTAATAGCCATCCAAAGATCCGTTATCAGATTGTGGTCGAAATAATGATTCAGATGTCATCTGCTGGATTGAAACAGAATGATGCAGACCTCATTTTATCAGGGCGACCTCCTTGGATAGGAAAGGGAAGGGAATAAGCCCACAGTTGGTCCGCGCCTGTTAACTCTGCATACCGATTAGACGGGGTTGATATTCTGGTTAACACGGAAAAAGTTTTCTGGATCATATTTCCGTTTCATTTCTACAAGCCGATCATAATTATCTCGGTAGGTCGCTTTAATGCGATCGAGTCCCTCATCCATCATGAAGTTCACGTAGGCGCCGCCCAGGCTATAGGGGTGAAGCGCCGCCCAATAGTCCTTGGTCCAGTTCGTTATTTTCTCCGTATTTGCCGGGTCCGGGTCGACTCCAACAATCACCGTCGACCACTTCGCATCGCGATAACTAAAAGCCGTTTCGTTACGTCCAATGCGGCTAACGGCGCCGTCAACCGGATAAAGATGCATGGTCGATTTGAGCGTGGGCAATTGTTCTGCAAACTTAAGATGTTCCTTGATCGCCTCGTCTGGAATTTTTGCCACAAAATCGCCTCTCCAATACCAGTAGTCGCCAGACGGATAGATCGCATCGAACATGCTCTGCAGGGCGGTGTAAGGCATTGGGCCTGTGAGTTCGAATTTTGGCTCACGGAAGGCCCTTACTGGTCGGAACGCTTCCGGGACGTTGTCTAGCGCGCCGCAGTAGGCCCAAACAATCCCACACATGGTCTTTCGATGCAGTTCCTCTGGGAAGGGTGGCCCCGGAGGCACCTTCAGGAATGCAAAGAAGCCATAGAGTTCTTCGGGCAGTGTCGGCGAGACTTCACGGTACCACTCCAAGAGTTCGCGTGCGTGTTCCAGTTCCCAAAGCATTGGTCCGGCAAAGACTTGGTCTACCGGACAGCCGCGAAAGAGAAACGACGTGACAATCCCGAAATTTCCTCCTCCGCCACGGAGCGCCCAAAACAGATCCGAATTTTCTTTATCGCTGGCCTTTACAAAACTGCCATCGGCCAATACGACATCGGCTTCGAGCAGGTTATCGAGGGCCAAGCCATATTTCCTCGTCAGGTAGCCGGTTCCCCCGCCAAGCGTAAGCCCGGCAATTCCCGTCGTCGAAATGACTCCGGCCGGGACCGCCATCCCAAAGCTTTGAGCCGCATTGTTTAAATCTGCTTGAGTGCAGCCTGCCTCAGCTCGCACCGTTCTAGAGGTCGGATCGACTCTGACCGTTTTCATCGGCGAAAGGTCAATCACTAGCCCCTGATCACAAACGCCAAGGCCGGCTCCATTGTGACCACCGCCGCGAATCGCGACCTTGAGTCGCTTCTGGTGCGCTATATTCACGGATGCCTTCACGTCTTCGAGATTTGAGCATCGGACGATCGCGTCGGGACGACGATCGATCATGGCATTGTAGACCTTGCGGGCGACTTCATATTCTGCGCTTCCGGGGAAGAAGACTTCACCTCGTACTTTCGCAGTTAATTCTCTATACGCTTCTTGTGGCATATAATTTAGATGGTCTTTTTTCCTATTGATCCCGATTACACGTATGAACAAAACCAGATCTTATTTCCTTCGCTGTCCAGGAAACTGCCAACAAGATGAGTCTCATCGTATATCTGAACCGGATCGGGAATCACAACCTTGCGGGCACGAAGCTCCTGTTCGGTGTCGCGAGCATTTTCTGTCTCGATAGTAACACGTGGATTGGGCATCGCTGTCGGGGAAGCATCCCTTTCAGACTTCAACATCAGGATTGTTTTATCCAAAGAATAGCCAACCTGCACGGAACCCTCATAGGCAGGTGGCAACCCTAGCGTCTCACTATAAAATTTATTCGCGCGATCAAAGTCCAGCACTTGCAAGGCTATGACTTTGATGCCGCGGAACCCAAAAGGTTTAGAGCTCATAATTGATGCAATTTTAATTTCATTAATCGACACCTCTCATTGAAGAGCGTGCTGCCAACTCGTTGCGGAGCAACACTTCTAAAGGCTGCTCTGCACGTTACTGCTCTGCTTAGCCCCCTCCAACGATGGGACCGCTCCTTCCCTTTCGGTCAGAGCGTTTCGCCATTCGTGCTCCTGCATTTTCAGCTCTCGACGATGGATCTGGCTAATCTTCTTTGACAATGAGAGTCGCCGCTATTCAGCCTCAGACTAAGTGGTTATTCGAAAGATTCACAATTACACTTTAGTGTAAGAGTATTAGTGCTTTGGTTCAGGAGGATAAGTGCTTTGGCACTAGTCGCTCGGCATGCCGATATGCAATTTTTCTGCCATGCGCACCAACTCTGGCAAGGACCCGGCCCGCATCTTTCGCATAACTCTCCTACGGTGGATCTTTATAGTAAACTCGGTGGTCCCGAGCTTAGCGGCGATTTGCTTATTGAGCAGACCAGTCACGACGAGCGCCATAACCTCGCGTTCACGCCGCGTTAGCGATTGGTAATCTGCACCCCGTGCAGCCATCTCAGCCCGATGCTTTCGGTTGATGCAGTCGCGTTGTATCGCCTCGTTAATTGCGTCAAGCAGAGCCTGCTCACGGAATGGTTTCGTCAAAAACTCTACAGCACCTGCTTTCATCGCTTTCACCGACATTGGGATATCGCCATGGCCAGTGATGAAGATAATCGGAATCGTAATGTCAGCAGCACGCATTTCGCGCTGAAGATCAAGGCCGCTTAATACCGGCATACGTACATCAAGTACAAGGCATGCCGGTGCGTCCGGCCGTTTGAACGTTAGAAATTCCTGGGCTGAAGCAAACATTTCGGCCCGCATGCCAAGAGATCGGAATAGGCGAGAGAGCGCTTCTCGCATCGAAGCATCGTCGTCCACTCCGAACACGATCGGCTCTTCGGACCTCACACTTTCCCTTTCCCATCAACCGGTAGCGTGAAACAGAAAGTACAACCCGGCATCTCGCTGGTTACAGCCCAGAGTCGTCCGCCATGCGCCTCAATAATTGAGCGGCTGATCGTCAGACCCATGCCGATACCCTCTGTCTTCGTTGTGTAGAACGCCTCAAAGATTCGGTTCACATTTTGTGGTTCGATCCCGACGCCCGAATCCTGTATGCAGATCAGAACGTTGTTCGAGTGTTGTTCCTGTGTCTGAATGCGCAGGACCCGCGCCCGATTATCCACCGCAAGCATTGCTTCCATGGCGTTCATAACGAGATTCAATATTACTTGGTGTAGCAGGACTCGATCAACGTATAACAAGGGAAGGCTGCCCGTCATTTCCGATTGGATGAATACGTTGCTTCGACGAAGCTCACCGTCCACTAATGCGATCACTTCTCGAATGACGTCGTTAATGTCCAAGCGTTCTCTTAAGCGTTTCCCCAGCCTTAGCAGATCGCGAAAGCGGGTAACCACGCTGCTTGCCCGAGTTCCATCCCGAATGATAGCCTCAACGGCTTGCCTCACCTCATTTAGATTGGGCGGTTTTAGGTCGAGCCAGTGCGAACAAGCGTCTGCACTCACCACAATACTGCCGAGAGGTTGGTTGAGTTCATGAGCGATCGAAGCTGCAAGTTTGTCCATCGTTATTAGCCTTGCAATGCGAGCGGTCTCGATGCGGGCCTGGATCAACTTCTCCTCGGCAGCCCGCCGTTCGGCGATTTCCGACTGCAGTCGATCATTTGCTCTTTTGAGCTCATAGGTTCTCTCCCGAACTTTCATGTCTAGTTCATCGCGAGCAAGGCGGAGCGACGCTTTCGTCCGATTTTGATGTTCGTTCAGCCAGCTGACAAAAAACGCTGCAGTCACGAATGCGATGACGTCCGGTGCTTCTTCCAAGTTAATGCCTAACGCATAGAGCGGGGGCAAAAACCAGTAATCCAACGCGATAACGGACATTAAAGCCGCGGAAATGCCGGCCCACAGACCGCCATACCAGCTGCTGAGCACTACCGAGCACAAGAACAGCGTTGCCGTGTGCTTTATTACTGACTCAAATGACATGGCGACAATTACCGCCATACCTACGGAGATGGCAGCCAATAAGTGACTGGAAAGCAGTCGGCTCACAGTCGAGACTCGGACCGATTTCGGCACGTAAAATCTTAATATTAAATTCTGCATCAACTCGGTGTTCCCCAAACGATTCTCCAGCAGCCAAATTTGGTCTTTAGCAGGGTAAAGCTGCGCATCATGACTTAGCAAGGTTGCCCTGACCCTTCATCAGCGAAGAATGGGTTTATCATGCTCGCTGTAAAAAAGCAGCCT